>JBJXEY010000521.1:0-8408 GCA_046153355.1 Burkholderiales bacterium | reverse complement strand
AACCATGGCGCTCGGTGGCATGCGGTAGCCAGCCCTCGGGCAGGCCGTCTTCGTCCTCGGCAAACACAATGTTGTTATAGCGGTTGTTGCCCCATGGCGCCATGGTGCCGGTACCGGGCAGTGCCCCACCGAGGTTTTGCTGCATCTGGCGCAGCGCGCGGCCGATGCTGGCGCCAGCAGGGTATTGCGGATCGGGGCCAAGACAACCGAAACCTGAATTCAGCTTGATCTGTTTGGCGATGGGGCCATTGACCACCACCACCGGGAACGGCGCACCGGAGGTGGCCTGCGCCAGTTCACTACGCAGCGCGGGATCGAGAAACGCATCCACTGCGGCAATCAGAATGGGCAAGTACTCTGGACGCCCGCCAGTCATCGCCAGCGCAATCGCGCAAGCCTCGACGGTGGCGATACCGCCGCGCGGCGGGAATTTGCCGATGACATGCTCGCGCGGCAGCGGCGTGCCGCGCAACATCCAGTCCACGCGCTCGCGCGTGGCCGGCCACAACGGCATGCCGTCGCCCCATAGTTTGCTGATAAAAAGATTGTTGGCCTTGGTGAGCGCATCTTCGTACGTGGCGGCCTCGACGCTTAACATTTTGCTGGTTGCAACCTTGCCCACCTTCACTTCGGCGCGCGTGAGGGCATCGTAGAGTTCCTGCTTGCGCGTTTTCAGCGGGCTTAAATCCGCATCGGGCAAAAAGCTTTCAATGGCAAAGGTCACCATCGCCACATCAGGTTCAACATTCAGCCCTGAAACGGCGTTCTTCACCACACCCACAAAATCCTTGCGGGTGATGGTGACGGTGGGTATGCCCAGCGCTTCGATTCGGGCAGCTGCACGGCCGCACGCGGTGGAGCACGCCCCTCAGGCGGCGTTGCCGACGATTACGGCATCGACACCGGCTTGCTCCACCAATTTGGCGACATCGGCATTGCCGATCAGCGCATTGCCCTGCGGGAAGCGATCTATCGGCAACACTTCGATGCCAGGAAAATCATCTTCCATCATGCTTTTCATCAGCGGCAACATGCGAAACGCCTGCCACTGCTCGTTGGACACAAACGCGACGCGCTTGCCTTTCAAGGTGTCGAGGCGCGGTGCGTGCGGCTGGGCTTTCTCCAGCGCGCCGGAGGGGTCGAAGAATTCGAGTGTGACCATGGTGTTGGTTCCTTAAATTCAAAATCGTTTTGACACAGATTAACGCAGATGAACGCAGATTTTCATATGGTTAATCTGCGTTCATCTGCGTTGATCAGCGTCTAAGGTGTTGACGTTTGATTTCTGAAATACTGCTCCCACTTCGCATATTCGGCGAAAAATATCTTGCGGAATTCTTCTGGCGTATTCCCCGCCACCGGTTCTGCGCCATCGGCGGCGAGTTTGGCGGTCATTTCCGTCGTGCGCATGATGCGGTTGATTTCAGTGTTGAGCGCCAAGACAATCGTGGCGGGCGTGCCTGCAGGAGCGAATACGCTGTGCGAGTTGCTGGCTTCAAAGCCTGGTACGCCTGATTCGGCAATGGTGGGCAAATCAGCCCAAGCTTGCGAACGCTTGAGACTGGACACGCCCAGCGCGCGCAAACGCCCGGATTTGACGTGATACGACACCGTCAAAGCGCTGCCCAGCATGGAGTGAATTTGCCCGCCGATCATATCCACCAGCCCCACCGACACGCCCTTGTACGGAATGTGCTGGATGGTGATGCCGGTCTGCGATTTCAACAACTCCATGCCCACGTGCGACACCGTGCCATTACCCGATGATGCGTAGTTGAGCTTATCCGGGTTGGCTCTGGCATAGGCAATAAAGTCCTTCACGGTTTTCACCGGCAGCGAGGGGATTACGATCAGCAGATAGGGCTGCACCGTCATCTGCACCACCGGCGCATAGGCCTTGCGCGTATCGTAAGTGACGAGCTTCAGCAGCGTGGCGCTGACCACATTGCTGAGCGTACCAATGTACAACGTGTGGCCATCGGGCGCGGCCTGCGCCACGATGTCAAAGGCAATCGCGCCAGACGCGCCGGGGCGGTTGTCCACGACCACGGACTTGCTCCAGCGCTCGGTGAGCTTTTGTCCCACCGCGCGCGACACGATGTCGGTGCCGCCGCCGGGGGCGATGCCCAGGACTATGCGGATGGGGCGGGTGGGGTATGTGCCTGTAAAGGGTTGCGCATGCGCAGATGCGTTAACGATGATCAGCATCGTTACCCAAGGGAGCTTGGACTTGCAACTTCCGGCCAATTGCACTGGTAGGCTCTTCGGACAATTTTCTTGCGCGCATTGTAGCCCACGCTTGGGTTATTCTCCGTGCTCCGAATTCAGCGAGGAACCCGCATGTCCGAACCCGTTGTCCTCACCGAACGCCCCGCAGAGGGTGTGGGCCTGATCCGCATCAACCGGCCCGATGCGCGCAATGCGCTGAATCTTGAAGTGCGCAAGCTCCTCGCCCAACATCTGACAGAAATGGGTGAAGACCCGGCGATCCGCGCAATTGTGCTGACTGGCAATGAAAAATCTTTTGCCGCGGGCGCGGACATCAAAGAGATGGCGGGCGCCGGCGCCATGGACATCCTATTGCGCGGCACGCACAAACTGTGGCGCATTATTGCAGCCTGCCCCAAGCCGGTGATCGCTGCGGTGAATGGTTTTGCGCTCGGTGGCGGCTGTGAACTGGCGATGACCTGCGACATCATCATCGCGGGCGAAGGCGCGCGCTTCGGGCAGCCTGAAATCAAGATCGGCATTGTTCCCGGCGGCGGCGGCACGCAACGCCTCACACGCGCCATCGGCAAATACAAGGCCCTGCGCTATATGCTGACCGGCGATATGTTCACCGCGAAGGAAGCCTTTGACATGGGCTTGGTGAGCGAAGTGGTGACTGATACCGAAGTGCAAACGCGCGCCATCGCCATGGCAACGCAGATTGCCGGGCTGGGGCCGCTGGCCGTGGAGCAGATCAAGGAGTGTGTGCTGCGCGGACTCGATGCCTCGCTCGACACCGGCCTGGCGCTGGAGACCAAGGCGAATCAAATGCTGTTCGCCTCGCAGGATCAAAAGGAAGGCATGGCGGCCTTTATCGAAAAACGCAAACCCAACTTCACCGGGAGATAACACATGAGTAACGATGTCGCATTGGCACTACTGAAAAAGCTGGGAAAAGGCTTTAACAGCGGCGACGCCAATGCCGTGATGGAATGTGTCACTGATGATTTCGAATGGATACTCGCCAGCGGCCCTGATGCGCCGCATGGCCGGATCGTGCGCGGTCGCGACAGTGTGGCGGCGACCATGGCGGCACGTGCGAAAGATATTCCGGAGATGCGATTTTCCGAAACGGATTTGATCTACGCCGGGGACCGTGTGATCGGTACGTATCGTGTGACCGGACGTTACGCCGATGGCCGCAAGATCGATGCGCGCGGGTGCGATATCTACGTGATTCGCGACGGCAAAATTTCGCGCAAGGATAGTTATTGGAAGCAGGTTGGGTAGTGGAAGGAGCGTGCGAAGAGCGTGGAAAGTGAGCCACCGTCATTCCGGCGCAGGCCGGAATCCAGTTCGTATCCCGCGCGAAGCGGAAATATGCGGTGCGCTGCACCATAAAGGTACGCACTGGATTCCGGCCTGCGCCAGAATGACGGGGTTGGCAGAGCGGCGGCGCTAGTCCATTGAAAATGGTTTCGAGAATTCCTCTGCGTTTCCTTTTATGGAAACATTTCTGCCTTTGCGTCTTTGCGGTGAAGCAGTAAACGTTGCATGCCAGCGACTGCAACAAATACCCGCACCCTGGCCATCGCCGCCCTGCTCGCTGGCGCCACCTGCATCGGCACCTCCGCGTTATGGGTCAAAGTGAGCGAGGCTGGCCCGGTATCGACGGCGTTCTGGCGCGTGTTTCTCGCATTGCCTTTCCTCTGGGCATGGGCATGGTGGGCGGGTAGAAGCGCCGCTACACAACCAACCGCTAGCCCGCGCGGCTTGTTATTCGCGGCGGGGTTTTTCTTCGCCGGTGATTTAGCGGTGTGGCACTGGTCTATTGTGCTCACCTCGGTGGCCAATGCCACGCTGCTCGCCAACCTCGCGCCGATTTTTGTCACACTCGCTGCGTGGTTGATCTACCGGCGCGTACCCACCGCGTTGTTTGTCGGCGGGTTGGCCACCGCCCTCACCGGTGTGGTGATGTTGATCGGTGGCGATTTTTCTCACAGCGGCACGGCCATGCTCGGCGATGCGTTGGGAGTGGTCACCGCGATGTTCTACGCCGCCTATCAACTCACCGTCACCAAACTGCGCGGCACGGTCAACACGGCGCGCATCATGGCGGTGACCAGCGTGGTGACTGCCGCGATTCTGTTGCCGCTGGCGTGGTTTTCCAGTGAAACCTTTTTTCCATCGACCAGCTCGGGTTGGGGCAAGGTGTTTGGCCTCGCGTTGATTTCGCAGGTGGCGGGGCAAAGCCTTATTGCTTATGCGATGGCGCACTTGCCCGCGACGGTGTCGTCAGTGGGTTTGTTGTTGCAGCCGGTGATGGCGGGCTTGTTTGCATGGCTGCTACTGGGTGAGACACTAGGCGCCATCGCCATTGCGGGCGCGGTGCTGGTGTTGATCGGTATTCGCATTGCAACTACCGCAGAACTTAAAAATCCCTTTAAAAACAATTAGTTACATACATCTCACGAGGAAACCATGCCGTACGCCAAAGCCGGTGATGTCAGTCTCTACTACGAAGAAGCGGGCCAGGGCACGCCCATTGTGTTTGTGCACGAGTTCGCTGATGACTTGCACAGTTGGGAGCCGCAGTTGCGGTTTTTCAGCCGCCGCTATCGCTGCATCGCCTACAACGCGCGCGGTTATCCGCCTTCGGATGTGCCGAAGAGCACGTCGAAGTATTCACAAGCCATCGCCACGGACGATATCGCAGCCGTGATGCGTCATCTCAAGCTCACCAAAGCGCACATCATCGGCTGCTCAATGGGGGGCTACGCCACGCTGCATTTCGGTTTGCGTTACGCGCGCATGGCGCACTCGCTCACGGTGGTGGGCGCGGGTTATGGCTCCGACCCCGACAAACGCGCGCAGTTTCTCGACGACACCGAGGTGATGGCGCAACGCTTTGACGACTTGGGCACGGCGGACGCGGTCAAGCCCTATCAGATCGGCCCCTCGCGTGTGCAACTCCAGAACAAAGACCCGCATGGCTTCGCGCACTTTTGCGCCGAGTTCGCCAAACACTCGGCGCTGGGTTCGGCCAACACACTGCGCGGCGTGCAAGCGAAGCGGCCTTCGATCTACAGTCTTGAAAAAGGCTTGAGCAAAATGAAAGTGCCGCTGCACATCATGAGCGGCGACGAGGACAACAACTGCATCGACCCCGGTGTGTTCGTCAAACGCGTGTGCCCCTCGGCCTGGCTCAGCATCGTGCCCAACACCGGCCACGCGGTAAACGTGGAAGAGCCGGATTTGTTTAACCGGCTGACGGCGGAATTTCTGGCGCAGGTGGATAGCGGGCGCTGGAAGCCGCGCGATCCGCGGTCGTTGAATAAATCGACGATGGCGGTAAAACGCTAGTTAAAAACCTGTCAAAACCTATTAACCACAGATGAACACAGATGAACGCAGATAACCCCGCCCCGGTTTTATCCGTGTTCATCTGTGTTTATCTGTGGTTAAAAATTTCGTTTTTCATCAAGGAACCGGTATGAAAATCACCCGTGTGCGCGCCATTCCGATGTCCGACCCCGTGCCCAAGGAGCGTCAGCATCGCACTGATCTGGGCACCAAGGTCAAGAGCGACGCCACGCTGATCCTCGTCGAAACTGACAAGGGAATCACCGGCATGGGTGCTGCTCTGGGCACGCCGCCGGTGGTGGCGGCCATTGTGGAGCATGAGCTGGCACCCGACGTGGTGGGCGAGGACCCGATGTTCTCCGAGCGCATCTGGGAGAAGATGTACAACGGCTCGCGCGCCAAGCCCGCGCTGGAGCGCGGTGTGGCGCAGGCCGAGACCAGCCGCCGCGTGGGCATGGTGATGGAAGCCATCTCCGGCGTCGACATCGCCATCTGGGATGTGAAGGCTCAGGCGATGGGCATTCCCGTGTATCAGGCGCTCGGCGCGGTGCGCGACAAGGTGCGCGGTTACGCCAGCGGGGGCTGGGCGCCGGGCAATGAGGCCGAAGCGGAACTCGGCGGTTACGCCGCCAAGGGGTTCACCGCCGTGAAGATGCGCGTGGTGGGACGCGATGGTTTTTCGGTCGAGAACTGCGTGCGCCGTGTCGCCGCCGCGCGGCGCGGCATCGGCGCTAACGTTGAATTGATGATCGATGCTCACGCCTCACTCGAAACGCCGGTGGCGATACAAATCGCCAAGGCGGTTGAGCAATACAACATCGCATGGTTCGAGGAGCCGGTGTCGCCCGACAACCACGCGGGCATGGCCGAAGTGCGCCGTGCGACCACCATACCCATCGCCTCCGGCGAGCGCGAGTTTTCGCGTTATGGCTTCAAGAGCATGCTGGAGCACAAGGCCATCGACATTGCGCAACCCGATGTCGCGCGCGCGGGCGGCCTCACTGAAATCCGCCGCATCGCGGCGCTCACGCAAGCCCACGACATCCGCCTCGCGCCACACGCCTGGGGCGCGGGCGTGCTGTTCGCCGCCAGCATCCACGTCGCCATGGCTTCGCCCACCTGCCACATCCTCGAAGTGAGCCAGGGCTATATGCCGATGATGAACGAACTCTTCAACGAACCGTACGATATTCGCGATGGCTATGTGTATGCGCCGGACAAGCCGGGGCTGGGCTTTACGCTGCGGCCTGATGCGCTGGAGCGGTTTAAGTATGTGGATGGGCCGGAGTATGCGTTTTGACGCCACTACGCGGTGCATAGCCTTGCGCAGATGGAACGGCGCTGCGGGCATGCAGACGCCAAGAGTGATCGATGAGCAGTTTGTTTGGGAAAGAATTCGCGAGGTTTGATGCCCGAAGCGATTGCGCAAGTGGCGCTGCCCGCGATGTAACGGCAGTTTTATCCACTGGAGCGTTCGCCGGTTGTGGTTTCTTGGGGTTCGATTTGTGGGGCGCGTTGCAATAGCGTGTTAAGTAAGCGTAGTATTCTCCAATGAAAGTTTCCGAGTTATTGCGCGTGCTTGGCAAGGATGGCTGGTTCGTGGTGCGACAGCGTGGCAGTCATCGCCAACTGCACCATCCAACAAAACCGGGGACGGTTACGGTGGCGGGAAAGCCCAGTGTGGATGTGCCGCCCGGCACACTCAGCAGCGCCTTAAAGCAGGCGGGTTTAAAAGATTGAAGGAGTAAATCGAAAATGAGCATGCGCTACATGGTGGTGATTGAAAAAGGCCCAACGAGTTACGGAGCGTTCGTGCCCGATTTACCAGGATGTATTGCCGCTGGTGAAACCGAAGCCGAAGCGGTGGCGCTTATTCAGGAAGCGATTCAGTTGCATTTGGAAGATTTGCGGCTGGGCGGCAAGCCTATACCGGAACCTGTTTCAAAAAGCACGTTTGTTGAGATTGGGTTGGCTGCCTGACATTGTCCAAGGTACGACATTTCCAATGTACTGGAGCCGAATTCTTTTTTGACAAACCAACCGGTTGAACCAAACCCCAAGCACTTCGTTTCAAATTCAGGTTCGGAACAGATTGTGAAATCGCTCTGTAATTGCGGTTCGCCGGTTTGTATGGTCGATTGGCTGTTTGTTTGGAAAGGAATTCGACTCCGGTACCTTGGGGTTCGCTGGCAACCTGCCGTAGCGCATCGCATGGCTCTTATTGGCGCATAAGCAACCCCATCGTTCGTGTATATTCAGAGCAAATCGCAAATGGCTTTGTCTTGTCCATGGCCGACCCCATCAACAGTGAGCTCCACAAGCCGCGCCTATTTCAAGGGGGTGAGCTGCGCGAACGGCGCCTAGCCCGCAAGCAGGAGGAGATTCGGCAGTCCGCTTTACGAGAAGCGCATTTCGCGTTGGCTCGCGACCTGAAAACCGCCGAGCCGGCCGCATTGGCCGCGCTCAGTGATGCGCATAGAATGGTCGACCTGTGGGAGGCGAACAAGACATGCAGTCCCTTTTACATTAATTCGTGGCGGCAGCTTTTGTCCGGAACGCCCGAAGAGGTGTCTGTTGCACTGTCCCGTATGGACCCCAAATGGGAATCCGCCCTTATTCAGAACACGCCATTTGGCCACTACGTCAAATCATTTTCTAGCCTCGAACAATCACCCGAGCAAACAGGAGACCTTCCATGATCGAACTACACTCAACCCCCACCCCCAACGGCCAGAAGGTCATGATCATGCTTGAGGAATGCGGCCTTGAGTGGAAGCATGTGGATGTGAACATTCGCTTGGGTGACCAGTTCACGCCGGAATATCTGAAGCTCTCCC
>JBJXEY010000508.1:0-15372 GCA_046153355.1 Burkholderiales bacterium | reverse complement strand
GGAACTGCGACCTACTTTTTGGTGGCGGCGGATTTTCATGCCATGCCGCTATTTCTGGTTTATTTCTGGATCACCCTCGGCAATGGGTTCCGTTACGGCGCGCCATATTTGTTGGCATCTTTGGCGTTTTCTATGATTGGTTTTTCCCTGGTTTTGAGTATCAGCCCATTTTGGCAATCGAGGCTTACCGTTGGCCTAGGCTTGTTGTTTGGATTGGCGGTCCTGTCCCTGTATTCATTGACGCTGGTACGCAGAATGTGGGCGGCGGTGACCAAGGCCGAAGCCGCCAATGAAGCCAAGCGTCGCTTCGTTTCGGTCGTCAGCCACGAAATGCGTACGCCTTTGAACGCCATCGTCAACGTGGGCGGACTGCTACGGGATACGTCATTGAGTCGCGAACAAATCGATATGCTGCAAACCCTGACCGGCTCTTCGCAGGTGCTTCTTGGTCTTGTCGAGGATGTTCTCGATTTTTCCAAAATCGAAGCCGGAAAATTAAATATCGAGGACACGGATTTCGACTTGCACGTATTGGTGAACAGTACGGCGAAGATTCTGGACCAACAGGCAAGGGACAAGGGACTGGATCTGGTGTTGTCCATCATGCCGCAGGTGACGCCTGGGTTGCGGGGAGATCCTCATCATCTGCGGCAGGTTTTGATAAATTTGATCGGCAATGCCATCAAGTTCACCGAAAAGGGCTCGGTTACGGTTCATGTCTCGCTCATTGCCGAGGATGCCGCTTCCGCCACAATGAAATTTTCCGTTCGCGACACCGGTATTGGAATTACCGCGGCCGCTCAAAAGCGTATTTTCGATAGTTTTGCCCAAGCTGACGAATCCACCACGCGTCGCTTTGGCGGCACCGGCCTGGGCACCACCATCGCCAAACAATTGGTTGAGCTCATGGGAGGTTGCATGGGTGTGGAGAGTGCGGTTGGTTTGGGAAGTACTTTCTGGTTCGAAATAAGCTTGGCGAAACAATCCCAAGCCCCCGGTCAAACGTTAGGCGATCTTGCGCAAGCAAGAGTCCTATTGGTTGGATTTCCCGAGACGGAATCAACAGCGCTGTCCGACATGCTCAGTGCTTGGGGTGCCAAGGTCTTTTTCGAATCGGGAGTAGACCATGCCGCGCAACGGGTGTTGCGGGAAATCAGCACCTCCCCGGCGCCCCGCAGCCTAATACTCTTCGCTCGATCAATACGCGAGGCGAGTGACATGCTCACGCAGTTCCGTGACGCCGCGCAATTGCCGGAGTTGCCCGCAGTCATCGCCATACCAAAAATAGCGGGCGCGCCGCATGTTGAAACCCTAGCCGGTGGCCACAACGCGGTGCTTGAATATCCGTTCGACAAACGCTTGCTGTTCAATTCGTTGCACGCCGAAACGGTGAGCATTGCCGATGGTGGTCGCCGCGACGTCGTGTTGTTATCCGATTACCTGAAGCGTCGCGAGGGTCTGCGTGCCTACAGGATATTGGTGGCTGACGACAACGCGGCGAATCGTGCCGTGTTGCAAAAGATTCTCGAGCGGGCCGGTCATCAGGTTGAACTTAAGGAAAACGGCGAGCAAGTTCTGGACGCGCTTGAGTTGGCGCATTTCGATGTGGTTCTATTGGATCGGAACATGCCCAAAATGGGTGGGCTGGAGGCACTCAAGGCGATTCGATTCCTGTACCCCGGTGCGATGCGTATCCCGGTGATGATTATTTCCGCGGACGTCACCCCTGAAATCAAACAGGAAGCCGCCGCCGCCGGTGCTGACGAGTTTTTGTCCAAACCGATCGAGGCGACTCGGTTGCTGGACGCGATTGCCGAAATATGCGTAGGCGTCCAAAACTCTCCCGTGAGCCATATCGAAGCGCCACCCAGGCGTTCCAGGGTTTCGATTGCGAACGCTCCGGCAATTCTCAACCTGGACACAATTGCCATGTTGGAGGAGCTAGGCTCGGACGGCGAATTCATGGGAAAGCTTATCGATGCCTTCATCAAGGACTCATTGCATATTTTGTCGAGACTGGAGCGGAATTCGGAAACGATGTCCACAAGCGAATTTCGCACCTTGCTACACGCGCTAAAAGGATCGGTTGCGAGCGTAGGCGCGGACCGATTGACGAAATATTGCAATCGTATTGGTGGCATGAGCGATCAGGAAGTGAAGTCGCAAATGAGTGAATTGTCGCGCGGTTTGGGCGAGGAATTCGATGCTGTCCAACTCGCTTTGACGGAGTATCTGCGACGTCTAAATCAAAATGCCGGAGGATAAAGGGTGCTTCCTTTCCCCCGGGGATACGAACAGTCCGCTTTTGGTGAAAGCGCGTATATAGGCGACTGTGCGGTAGCCGCCGACTGAGGCGTAACGAACCATCGATTTCGCGCAAGCGTTGGCGTTGCAACTCACCACTGCAACGCCAATTATCCATTCGCCGCGATCCTCTGAAGGTTTTCATCCGGAACCGATGGTTCGTCAGTATTGCCCTGTATTCGGCGTGCCTGCGATCGAACCAATCGGTGCATCATTTTGATGTCTTTTTCCTCCAATCGAAGCGCGGCATCCACCCACAGTTCGACTATTCGATCCAAGTCAGAACGCGAAATGGGCTGAATAATTTTCTTCGCCTCTTGAATCGCCTGGAAACCATTGCGGCGCTTAGCGTTCTTGCGAATCCATTCCTGCGTCACTCTCTCGCCCTCGCCATTTGGCGCGAGGACATCAACCACGCCCATCTCGAATAACTTGCGGGCGGTAAACAACTCTCCGCAAAGAATCAGTTTTTCCGCGGCATTCATGCCGACTCGTCGGGCAAGCAGGTTGTAGGCGCCCATTCCGGGAAATAAATTGAACAGTATTTCGGGCAATCCCATAGTGGCGCCTTCCTCGGCGATTAGAACATCGCTTGCCAAAGCGGTTTCGAATCCACCGCCCAGCGCGTCGCCTTGTACCAGGGAAATGGTTGTCAGATTTGGACAAAAATAATTGCTAATGCGAGGAAATATGTTGTCGATACACAACTTTCCGTAATTCAACAGGGCGCTTCGATTGCGCGTTTTGATCAACAGCATGAATAGCGACAAATCGCCACCAAGGTTGTAGATGCCCGGGACCTTGGATGCGGCAACGTAATAATTCGCTTCGTGAAACTGCCCCGCTACATTCACCACGCCGCGATTCTCAGCTAGCGCCAGATCATGTGCTCGAATGTCCGCGAGCAACCCAAGACTGAAACATGGCGTTTCCTTGGGATTGAAAAATCCCCAGATTGTTTTTGTGGTCGGATCAAACTCAACATCGTAGTTGGTGCCTGGTCGAACGCACGGGAAGCGAAGATTTGCGATCTCGGTCATCTGATTCATATTTCCCTCACACGGTTGGATTTTCGGAATGCAATTGGCTGAAAACCTAATGCCAATGGCATACAGACTATTTAACTCGTGTTTCACTGTCATGGCAATGACTCGTGACTCGCAGTCTTTTTACGAAGGTTTGGTCGCGATATTTAAAGCTACGGGAACCCTCCAATTAAGCGCCGACTCGAGGATGGATGACTCGGCCCCCCGTAATCGTGGGGGGGAACTAGGACGCATGCCCCCTTGTTCAACCTGTTCCTGGAAACTTTTTGCGAATTTCATCAAGCGCTAATTATCGGCCCCCATGGCCAGCGCCCGCTTCCTGGTCTGTTCGGTCAAATCGGAACTAGGCGGGTCCCACCCGATCATGTGTTGGGTGGCGATATGCAAGAGGGCGTCTATCCACTCTTCGTTCTCATTGAGGCACGGGAGCAAATGAAACTCTTTCCCCCCGGCATCGAGAAAGGTTTTCCGTTCTTCGATTCCGATTTCCTCGAGGGTTTCAAGGCAGTCGGCGACAAAGCCTGGGCAAACCACATCCACGCGGCGCATGCCGGCCTCGCCCCAATCGCGAAGTACTGTCGAGGTGTAGGGTTCAAGCCATCGAGCGCGTCCGAAACGCGATTGAAATGAAATTTGCCACTGAGATTTTTCCAGACCAAGGGCTTCGGCGAGCAAACGTGCCGTCTTGTGGCATTCACAATGGTAGGGGTCGCCTTTATCCAGCGTATAGCGTGGCAGGCCGTGAAAACTCATCAGCAGGCGGTCCGGCATGCCGTGCTTCGCCCAATGAATCTTGGTCAATCGAGTCAATGCATTAATGTAATGGGGATGGTCGTGAAAGTTTTTTACCCAGCGAATCTCCGGGACATTGCGAGTATGCCGGACCCAATCGCCCACTGCGTCATACACCGCGCCGGTGGTGCTTGCTGCGTACTGGGGGTACATCGGCATGATGAGGATTCGCTGCGCGCCAAGGCTTCGCAGCCGCGTGAGCGCGGCCTCTATCGACGGGCTGCCGTAGCGCATCGCGAACTCGACCAAGGGCCCATCGCCGCCATGGAGTTCGAATTTCTTCCTGAGCGCGGTGGCGAGGCTTTCGCTATGGACACGCAAAGGGGAACCCTGAGCGGTCCAAATGGCCGCATATTTGCGCGCCGACGCGCCTGGACGCAGCCAAAGAATGATGCCGTTCAAAATCAACCACCACAATATGCGCGGGATTTCGACGACGCGTTTATCCGAGAGGAACTGCTTCAAATACCGGCGAACCGCCCAGAAAGTTGGCGCTTCTGGCGTACCTAAATTGACCAGTAGAATTGCCAAGCGTGGCGTTGAGCCATGTTCAAAACTTGGTTCGGGGCGATAGTTCATTGCTGTTTTCTCGAACATGCCTGGGACCGCGTAAAATCGCTCCAGGCTCGCGGCTGCCTCGCGCTTGCCGTCTCCCCGTATGCCCGACGTTCATTGCCGGCGGCAATTCGTCGATTCGGGCTCAATGTTGCGACAAGGCGCTGGAGAGCAGTTTCGCGGTGATATCGACGATCGGAATGACTCTTTCGTAAGCCATTCGCGTTGGGCCTATGACGCCTACCGTGCCCACCACTTGGCCATCGACTTCATATGGCGCGGTTACTACACTGCATTCGTCAAGCGGTGCAATACCGGATTCGCCGCCAATAAAAATTTGTACGCCTTGGGCGCGGGTGCTGCTATCCAATATTTGGATGATCTGTGTTTTTCGGTCAAACAGCTCGAACAATTCTCGAAGGCGTTTCATATTCGAGGCCAGATCATGCGAATCGAGTAGGTTTTTTTCCCCGGAGATCACGTACTCCTCTGAGGATTCGGTAATGGCGCGATCACTGGCCTCAAGCGCGGTGGTCATCAGGTTAGTCATATCCTCGCGATGCTGGCGAAGCTCGTCCTGAAGGCGGCGCCTGATTTGATCGAAAGTGAGGCCAGCATAATTCTGGTTCAGAAAATTCGCGGCCGTAGTCAAATCAGAAGGAGAAAACGATTTTTCCGTTTGCAAAATGCGGTTTTGCACATTGCCTTCCGGCGTCACGATGATCAGGAGCACTCGCTTTTCCGATAGCGACAAAAATTCGATGTGCCGAAACGCCTGCGATTTGCGCCGTGGCGCGACCACCACGCCAGCAAAATGAGTGAGTTCGGAGAGCAGTTGCGAGGCGGAACTGATTAACTTTTGCGGATGATCGGTATTGAAATTGCCCTCAAGCTGATTAATCTCCACGCGATCCAGCGGCTTGGTGGTGAGCAACGTATCGACGAAGATCCTATATCCGCGCGGCGTGGGAATGCGGCCGGCCGAGGTATGGGGGCTGGCGATAAATCCCAAATCCTCCAAGTCGGCCATGACATTGCGGATGGTCGCTGGCGAAAGATCCAAGCCGGAGAAACGCGACAATGAGCGCGAGCCAACCGGCTCACCTTCGACGATATATCGCTCAACCAGTGTCTTGAGAAGAATTTGTGCGCGGCGGTCTAACATGAAATCCATTCTACAGAAAACCAAAACAAGCGTCGGAACGCATGCATGCTAGCGGGGGCCGCCGAAGCGTCGCGGATTGCCGCCGGTTTTGTCGTATGCTTGTGCGCGGTTAGTTTCTGTTGTGCGAAAGCCACTTTGAGTCGTTCACGCTTTGTCGTCCGTAATTTGTATTTCGCCCTTTTTTGACCAGGCTTTTTAGTCAGCCCTTTTTTGTCAACAATAAGCTTATGCCCTCATTTAATCGTGTCGCGTTAATCGGTCGCTACAACGGGCGTGACGGCGCCCAATCCCTAGGCGAGCTAGGAGATTTTTTGCTTTCGCGAGGGTGCGGCGTTTTGCTCGAAAAGGATAGCGCGGCAGCCACAGGGGTGGACCGTTTTGAGGTGGCCGATTACGCCGCATTGGGTTCGCGCGCCGACCTGGCGGTCGTCCTTGGTGGCGATGGCAGCATGCTCAATGCGGCGCGCAATCTGGCGCGCTTCAAGGTGCCTTTGATAGGTGTCAATCAAGGGCGCTTAGGGTTTATGACCGACATCACCGCCGGCAGCATGCTCGATGCGATGGGCCAGGTACTCGATGGAAAATATTCGGTGGAAGACCGAACCTTGTTGGTTGCAGAAGTCCTTCGAGATGGCGCAAAAACGTTTTCGACCATCGCGCTCAATGATGTAGTGGTCAATAAAGGCGCGGTAGGCAGACTTATCGAGTTCCTGGTGCATATTGACGACGAATTTGTCTACGACCTGCGCGCTGACGGTTTGATCATCGCCACGCCAACTGGATCGACGGCCTACGCGCTGTCCTCTAACGGCCCCATACTTCAACCGACGGTGCCTGGCGTGGTCCTGGTACCTATTTGCCCGCATACTTTGTCGAATCGTCCAATCGCCGTGAGCGATGCCTCGCGCATTGAAATCACCTTAAAAAGTGCGGTCGATGCGCTGCTGCATTTCGATGGGCAACCGCAGGTTGAACTGCATGCGGGCGATAAAGTGATTGTGCGGCGCGCCGATCATCCGATTCGTTTTGTGCATCCTCCAGGTTACAGTTACTTCGCCATGTTGCGCGAGAAGCTGCACTGGAGCGAGATGTACTGATTGGATCGATATATAAATGCTGCGCCATTTGTCGATTCGAAATTTCGCCATTGTCGATTCTTTGGATCTGGAATTCGCGCCAGGCTTCACCGCATTGACTGGTGAAACCGGGGCCGGCAAATCGATTTTGATCGATGCCTTGGCCTTGGCTTTGGGCGAACGCGCGGGCGCCGAGCAGGTTCGCGTTGGCGCGGATCGCGCCGACATCTCCGCCGAGTTTTCGATTGCCGCTGGCAGTTCGCTCCACGTCTGGATCGCGGATCAGGCGCTGGAAGGCGATACAGGCCAATTGCTGTTGCGTCGCGTTGTCGATGGCGCCGGCCGCTCTCGCGCTTTCATCAATGGACACGCGGCGACTCTCGCGCAATTGCGCGAAGCCGGCGGCCACCTGGTGGATATACATGGTCAGCACGCGCATCAATCCTTGTTGCGTGGCGATGCGCAACGGGCCTTACTCGATGCTCATGCGGGCTTGGACGATTTGGTTGCCGAGGCGGGCGCCGCGTATCGCAATTGGCAAAACGCCATCAAGGCGCGCGCGGAATTCGAAACCCACGCGGCGGCGCGCCAGGCGGAGCGCGAGCAAATCGCCTGGCAAGTGGATGAATTGAGCAAACTTGCGCCGCTTTCGGGTGAATGGGAATCGGTCGACCAGGAGCATTCTCGATTGGCGCATGCCGCCGGATTGATACAAGGCGCCAAGGCTGCGATGGATCTGCTTTCCGAATCGGATGCTGCAATCTGCGATTCGCTCACTGAAGTGCTGACGAGTCTGCATAGCTTGCTGCAATACGACCGCTCTTTGTCCGAAGTAGTGGAGCTTCTCGAATCGGCCAACGCGCAGATAGGGGAAGCGACGCAATTTTTGCGGCGTTACGGGGAACGAGTCGATCTAGACCCACAGCGTCTTCGCGAGGTTGAGCGGCGTATCGAAGCCTTGCACTCGGCTTCCAGGCGATTTCGAGTGGCGCCCGGCGAACTGCCTGCATTTTTCGAAGCAAAGTGCGCGCGCCTCGCGGCGCTGGAAGTCGCATCCGATATCGCAGCGTTAGCCCAGACGGAAGAGGCGGCACAAAAAAAATATCGGGAAATCAGCTTGCCTTTAACCGCGCAGCGACGCAAGGCGGCGGCTAAACTGTCTCGCGAAGTCACCGCCGTAATGAAAGACCTGGCGATGAAAGGCGGTGAATTTCGCGTCGTGTTGCATCCGTCGTCCGAGCGTGGCAGCGTCACAGGAGATGAAACCATTGAATTTACCGTAAGCGCTAATGCGGGAATAGAACCCAAACCGTTGGCGAGGGTTGCATCTGGCGGGGAACTGTCGCGAATTAGTCTTGCGCTAATGGTGATCACCAGTTCCGCGGCTCAGGTGCCAACCATGATTTTTGACGAAGTGGATGCCGGCATTGGCGGCGCGGTGGCGGAGATTGTTGGGCGCAGGCTGAGGGCGCTAGGAGACGCGCGCCAGGTGTTGTGTGTGACCCATCTCGCGCAGGTTGCCGCGTTAGCCGATCATCAATGGTCGGTGTCGAAATCTGGTGGTGCCAAGGGCGAAGCAGTCGCGAGTTCGGTGACCAAGCTAGATCAAAAAGGACGTGTCGAGGAAATCGCCAGAATGTTGGGTGGGGTCGACATCACAACCACGACCCGCAGGCATGCTGCGGAGATGCTCGAATTGGGAAAAGTTTGAGGCGGTGCAAAAATTGCAGGCTCGCAGTGTGCTGGTAGGCGTAGTTTCTGGTACATTCAGCACCGTTTTTCTCTCCGGGAGGGGGCGATGGCGCAGGAAAAAAATGGTGGTGCCGGGCAGGTGATCGCTTTGGTGGTGGTCGCTGTGATTCTTGGTATCGGGTATGTTGCTCTCGACTATTACAGCGACGGCGAAAAGAACAAAGCCATCGCGGAGTCGCGCGGGATGCAGGTGGTTCAAGCCTTATCGCGCCACCGGTTGGAGACCCAGTCGTATCCATCCACTCTAGCGGCGTTGGCGCCCAAATTTGTCGATACCTTGCCCAAATGCCCGGCTGGCGACGCATTCGATTTCAAGCTTGCTGGCAATGATTACACCTTGACCTGCAACAATATTGTATTCAAATCCAAGCCCTATACCTACGATTCGCGAACTCGCGTCTGGCAAGGTTAGATGACGCGGGCACTTTGACGGTTTGGGCAAAGCCCATGCGGTACAATTCGATCCCCTAGCGCACCGGCAGGGGTGATTGGCAGGAAAAATCTCGGTGTGCCGTGCGACGCGCAAGCCGTGTCTGCGGAACGAACTCCTAGGCGCGTAGCTCAGTTGGTTAGAGCATCACCTTGACATGGTGGGGGTCGTTGGTTCGAATCCAATCGCGCCTACCAAATTTTCGGCACTGGCTGATCCATTGCTGATTTGTTGAAACGAACCGCCGATTTAGCCCCGAGCGGCTGTTCTGGCGGGGCACCCGCAAATTTTTCAGGAGAATTAGACCATGGCTTCCGCCGAAGAAAGAGTGTGCAATCCAGTTTCAGACGTCGAACTCAACCGGCGCTGGTCAGCCACTCGGGCCAAAATGCGCGAGCAAGGGATCGACGCCCTGGTGATTTCCGGTGCGCAGGATTGGATGAATGGCACGATCCGGTGGTTCACCGGATTGCCCGCCAACAATGGCTATCCGCGCTCCGCGGTGTTTCCTTTGGATGGTTTGATGACGGTCTGCGAACAAGGACCGTTCAACGTAGTCGCCAAGCTCGATGGCAAGGACACCGCCAGCCGCGGTGTCGGCAAAAAAATGTATACCCCGAGTTATCCGGGAGGTGTCGAATATACCGGCCGCTACGACGGTGAGTTAATCGCTCGGGATATCAATGAATCTGGCTACAAGACCGTCGGCATGGTCTGCCCGGCTGGCATGTACCACGGCGTCGTCGAGGCGGTGAAAGCGAACGCGAAGGGTGTCAAATTTGTCGACGCGACCGACATGGTCGATCTTATCAAGGTGGTAAAAAGCGCCGAAGAACTGGACATGATCCGCGCCACGGCGGCGATGCAAGATGAGGTAATGAAACGAGTTGCGGCACACGTGAAACCGGGAATGAAAGATTTCGAAGTTGCCGCGTTCGCGCAATACCATGGTCAATTGTTGGGTAGCGAACAGGGTATTTTCCTGTGTTCGTCCGCGTCTCCCGGAAAACCGGCGCGCTTTATGCCACGCGCGCAGCAGGCGCGCACCATGCAAGCGGGCGATACCTTCACGCTGTTAGTGGAAAACAATGGCCCCGGTGGCATGTTTGCCGAACTGTCGCGCACTTTTGTGCTGGGTAAGGCCGGGCAGGATCTCCAGGATGCTTTGGCCCTGGTTCTCGAGGCACAAGAAAATTCCTTGAAACGACTCAAACCCGGCGCCAGTTGCGCCGATGTTTATGCCGCGCACAACGTGCACATGAAAAGCAAGGGCTTGGCCGAGGAAAAACGTCTGTATTGCCATGGGCAAGGCTACGACATGGTGGAACGTCCGCTAATTCGCGATGATGAACCGTTGCCGATCCTGGAGAACATGAATATCGTGGTGCATCCGGGAATCATGAACGAGCGATTGTTCATGACCAATACGGACAACTACATCATTGGGCCAAATGGCGCCGGCACGAGCATTCATAAGACGCCTAAGAAAATCATCGAATTGGGCTGAACTGCGCCGAATCGAGAAACGCGCCAAAAATCTTGAATTGGCGCATCCGATAACGTTAAAGTGCGGCTAGACCGCACTTTTTTTCGCGGTTTTAGTCTTGAGTTTTATGCCGCAGTTTTGCGGCGACACCAATATTCCATAACAAGCGTCCCCATGCCAATCGTCAAACTACCTGATGGATCTCAGCGGGAATACCCCGCACCCGTAACGGTGGCGGAAGTTGCCGCGTCGATTGGTGCCGGTTTGGCGCGCGCCGCGCTCGCGGGGCGAGTCGCGGGGAAACTAGTCGATACCGGATACAAAATCGAAGTCGACTCGGAACTTGCCATCATCACTGATCGCGATGCCGAAGGGCTGGAGATTCTGCGTCATTCCATGGCGCACTTGCTTGCCTATGCGGTGAAAGAATTGTTTCCTGAGGCGCAAGTCACCATCGGCCCGGTTATTGAAAATGGCTTTTACTACGATTTTTCTTTTAAGCGTCCCTTCACGCCGGAAGATCTTGCGGCAATTGAAAAGCGTATGGCAGAGCTTGCCAAGAAAGATTATCCGGTGACGCGGGAAGTCTGGTCGCGCGACAAGGCGGTGGAATTTTTTAAGTCGATCGGCGAGCACTACAAGGCAGAAATCATCGCCTCGATTCCGCAAGGCGAAGATGTTTCCCTCTATCGCGAGGGGAACTTTGTCGATCTGTGCCGTGGTCCCCACGTTCCTTCAACGGGCAAACTAAAAGTATTCAAGCTGATGAAGGTGGCTGGCGCCTATTGGCGTGGCGACTCGAAGAACGAGATGCTGCAGCGCATTTACGGCACTGCCTGGGCAAAGAAAGAAGAGCAAGACGCCTATCTCACCATGCTGGAGGAGGCTGAAAAACGCGATCATCGTCGCATTGGCACGCTGTTGGATCTTTTCCATATGCAAGAGGAGGCCCCAGGTCTGGTGTTCTGGCACCCCAAGGGCTGGACACTTTGGCAGCAAGTGGAGCAGTACATGCGGCGGGTGTATCGGGAAAACGGTTACCAGGAAGTGCGTTGCCCGCAGATTCTTGATCGAAGCCTCTGGGAAAAATCCGGACATTGGGAGAACTACAAAGAAAATATGTTTACCACGGCCTCGGAGAATCGCGACTACGCGGTCAAGCCGATGAATTGCCCTGGGCATGTGCAGATTTATAACAAGGGTATACGCAGCTACCGCGAGCTACCTTTGCGCTACGGCGAATTTGGCGTGTGCCATCGCAATGAGCCATCCGGCGCGCTGCACGGCATCATGCGAATTCGTGGTTTTACTCAGGACGATGGCCATATTTTTTGTACTGACGCGCAAATTCTTGAGGAATGCGCCGCTTTTACCGCCCTGTTAAAGCGCGTCTACAAGGACTTTGGCTTCGAGGAAATTATTTATAAGGTGGCGACTCGTCCTGCCAAACGCGTGGGTTCGGATGATCTGTGGGATCGAGCCGAACAAGCTCTCTTTGAATCGTTGAAGCAAACCGGATGCGACTATCAAGTCACGCCGGGGGAGGGCGCTTTCTACGGACCCAAGGTCGAATACTCGTTAAAGGATGCCATCGGTCGCGTTTGGCAATGCGGCACCATCCAAGTCGATTTCAATATGCCGCAGCGCCTGGGTGCCGAATACGTAGCCGAAGACAATACGCGCAAGACCCCAGTGATGTTGCATCGAGCCATTCTAGGATCGATGGAGCGCTTTATCGGCATACTCATCGAAAATCATGCGGGCGCTCTCCCACTCTGGCTGGCGCCAGTTCAGGCAATGGTTCTTAATATTTCAGCGGGCCAAGCCGAATTCGCCGATTCTGTTGCGAAAATGCTTCAGAAACGAGGGTTTAGGGTCGATTCCGACTTGAGGAACGAGAAAATAACCTATAAAATTCGCGAACATAGCATGCAAAAGCTGCCTTATCTTCTGGTTGTAGGTGAAAAGGAAAAGGCGGCGAACCGGGTGGCCGTCCGCTCCCGTGGTGGTGAAGATCTGGGAACTTTCTCTCTGGATGAATTTGCCGCCCGTCTCGATAGTGAGTCGAAATTCGCCGAGCCGTCAATGGGCTAGGTCGAATTGGCGGTATCGAGGCCCGCGCAAGCGGGGCGGCCTAAGATTTTGTTAAAAAGGAGTTACCGACATCGTTCAGGAAAAAGCGCAGCGCTTGAATCACGAGATTACAGCGCCCGAAGTTCGGTTGGTGGGGGAAAAAGGCGAACAACTTGGCATCATGACCATCCAGGAGGCCATGAGGCTGTCCGAGGAACAGGAAGTCGATCTGGTCGAGATCGCGCCCCTCGCAGTACCCCCGGTCTGCAAAATGATGGACTTTGGCAAGTTTAAGTACCGCGAAGCCAAAAAAGCCCACGAAGCCAAGCAGAAGCAAAAGCAAATTCAGGTCAAGGAAGTGAAATTCCGGCCGGGCACCGACGAAGGCGATTACAAGATCAAGTTGCGCAACCTGATCAAATTTTTAGACGAAGGCGACAAGACCAAGGTGACCCTACGTTACCGCGGCCGCGAAATGGCGCACCAGGAATTCGGTTACCGATTGATTGAACGAGTCAAGCAGGATCTGGAACCCTACGGCGTGGTTGAGCAGTGGCCCAAGATGGAAGGCAGGCAATTGGTGATGGTGTTGGCGCCGAAAAAAGTGTTACCGAAGAAAAAGACTGAAGGCGCGGAACCCGCGCCACAAGTTTAATCTTGCGGTTGTAAGGAGTATCTCGGAACGCCCCAGGTAAATCGGGAGCGAAGTCCGGATCAAGAATGCGGCAACCGCCGCATTTGATAACAAGCAGTGTCGTGGTCCAAAGTGCCGGTCACATTGGGGGACCGGCCACCCGCCGCTGTCGAAAATAGGAGTTCTACCATGCCCAAGATGAAGACCAAGAGTTCCGCGAAGAAACGCTTTCGCGTGCAGGGGAGCGGCGCCATCAAGCGCTCGAAGGCTTTCCTGCGTCATATCCTCACCAAGAAAACCACCAAGCGCAAACGCAATATGCGCGGTACCACGGCGGTGCATGAAACCAATCTGGCTTCGGTCAGGGCGATGATGCCCTACGGCTAAACGCAGCGTTTAGTCACAGCAACCCGTCCACGAACAGAATCCAGGAGTAGATCATGCCAAGAGTCAAACGCGGCGTAACCGCACATGCACGTCATAAGAAAGTTTTAGAAAAAGCCAAGGGGTTCCGCGGTCGCCGCGGCAACGTTTTCCGCGTTGCCAAGGAAGCGGTGATGAAGGCGGGGCAATACGCCTATCGCGATCGCCGTCAACGCAAACGCGATTTTCGCGGCTTGTGGATCGCGCGTATCAACGCCGGCGCGCGCGAGTTGGGGATTACCTATAGCGTCCTGATGAACGGCTTGAAAAAAGCAGCGATCGAAATTGATCGTAAGGTGCTGGCCGATCTGGCCGTCGCCGACAAACCCGCCTTCGCCAAGATTGTCGGGCAAGCCAAGGCTACGTTAGCGGCCTAGTCGTATCTTGTGTGCCCGCCCAAGGTGGCGGGTACCAGATCTAACATCGGTCTTTGAAATCATGACGGACGTTGACGCCCTGGTCACAAGCGCCATCGAGGCATTCGGTCGCATTGCCGATGCGGATGAACTCGAGCGCGTCAAGGCAGAGTTTCTCGGTAAAACGGGTAGCTTGACTGGTCTCCTCAAAACCTTGGGTAAGCTTCCACCTGAGGAGCGCAAGGAAACTGGGGCGCGCATCAACGCCGCCAAGGATCGTATCGAAGCGGCGCTCACCCAACGACGCGAAGCTCTGGCCAATGCCGCGTTGGAATCACGTCTGGCCGAGGAGGCGCTCGATGTAACCTTGCCCGGACGTGGCCTGGGTCTAGGCGGCATTCATCCGGTGATTCGCACCTGGCAACGCATCGAAGCAATTTTCGGTTCCATCGGATTCGATATTGCCGATGGCCCCGAAATCGAAACCGATTGGTACAACTTCACCGCGCTGAACAATCCGGAGAATCATCCCGCGCGTTCCATGCAAGATACGTTTTATGTTGAGGACAACGATTCCACCGGTTTGCCCCTGTTGCTGCGTACCCACACCAGTCCCATGCAAGTGCGCTATGCCCGCGAGCATAAGCCGCCAATCAAAGTGATCGCTCCCGGTCGCACCTATCGGGTCGATTCGGATGCCACGCATTCGCCCATGTTTCATCAGGTCGAGGGATTGTGGATCGATGAAACAGTGAGCTTCGCAGATTTGAAAGGCGTCTACACCGATTTCCTGCGTCGCTTTTTTGAAACCGATGCATTGCAGGTGCGTTTCCGGCCATCTTATTTTCCCTTTACCGAACCATCCGCTGAAATCGACATGATGTTTGCCTCTGGTCCGCAAAAAGGGCGTTGGTTGGAGATCTCCGGCGCGGGTCAAGTGCATCCCACGGTGGTGCGAAATTACGGCCTTGACCCAGAGCGTTATATTGGGTTTGCCTTTGGCTCGGGCTTGGAGCGGCTCTCGATGCTGCGCTATGGGATCGACGATCTACGCCTATTTTTCGATGGCGATCTACGTTTCTTAAAGCAGTTCCGCTAAGCCATGCAATTTTCCGAAAAGTGGTTGCGCAGCCTTGTCGATCCGAAAATCAGTTCGGAGGAATTGGCGCATCTATTGACCATGTCGGGGCTGGAAGTCGAGTCGCGCGATCCGGTCGCCCCGGCATTTTCCGGCGTAGTGGTGGGCGAGGTGCTGTCGGTCGCGCGCCATCCCAATGCGG
>JBJXEY010000502.1:0-6712 GCA_046153355.1 Burkholderiales bacterium | reverse complement strand
GACCTGGTCGAAAAATTCAGAACCACGCGCCGCAAAAATCCATTGAGCCCGCAGGCACTGGCCGCCATTTCGCTGGGTTGCGCCGCCGCGGCGCCCAAGCACTTTCGCATCATCCGGCATCTGGCCGACCTGGGCTTTTTTCGCGCCGGCGGTTTGTTGATCGGCACGCATGCGTTCATCGCCATGGGCAATATGTTGGGCGTGCGTTGGAGAGATGGCTCATCGACCTTGGACGTGGATTTCGCACACGCCGGACGAAACGTTTCGGTTGCGCTTCCCGCGGATCTTCACATCGATGTGCACAACGCGTTGGTGTCCCTGGAGATGGGCCTATTGCCCATCACTCAACTGGATGGATCCTCAGGGGCTCAATACCGCAATCCAAAAGACCAGGAACTGCGACTGGATTTTCTCACCAGCAGCACGCGCGACGGAAAACCGGTCGTCATGCAAGACCTGAATATCGCGCTCGAACCGTTGAAGTTCATGGAGTTCTCCCTCGAAAACACCACCCAGGGCTGTCTCATCGGCCGCACAGGCGCCTGTACGGTCAATCTTCCCGCGCCGGAACGTTACGCAGTGCACAAACTCATTGTCTATGGCGAACGGCCGGTGTCCGAGCGCGCCAAGGCAAGGAAGGACCTGATGCAATCGGCAAGCCTGGCCGACTACTTCGTGCGGAACAAGCAAGGCAGGGTTTTCAACGCTGCCTGGCGGGATGCGTTATCCCGGGGACAAGGATGGCGCAAGCGTGCTCAGGAAGGGAGGAAAGCTTTGCTCGCCGCAGCGCCGGAACTGGATGTACCTTCGCTATGGAAAATCTGAGCATTCGGCAACTTAGGCGTCGATAGCATCCGGCGTCATCCGCGCAACCCGTCGAACGGGATTTTTCCCATCCCAGCTCGCGGCGACGCGCGCGATTTTCTCGAAGTACTCGCCTTTGGCGCCGGCGGTCTCGGAAATTTCGATCAGTGTGCCGTGATGACCGACCGCAGTTAAGAAGGCGTTGCGGTTGGGCGCGGTGTTGGCGGTAGAAAGTATTTCGTAGCCTTCCTTCAAGTAACGCGCCATGTCGTCATCGAAAGTTTTCGTCCAGAACGCGATGTGATGTTGCCCCTCGAACCCGGCCTGTTTGTATTCGAGAAACTGCGAGGGCGCATCGTTATGTTGTTGGATGAGTTCGATCTGCACCGGGCCGCTTTGTGCCATCGCCAGGCTCAATTGCGGCGAGGTCGGCTGGCCGCGAAATGTCGAGCCGTGCGCGGTCATTTTCTCCACGTAGAAAAACGGGCCGATGCCAAGCACTTCGGTCCAATGGCGCATAGCCGCCTCGATATCTTTGACGAGGTACGCCACTTGCCTTATTTCTCCAAAACGATGGCTCATGATTTGTATTCCGTTTTAATTGAGGCCGCAATTAAAGCAGAGCGCGTCATTCCGGGTTTGGCGGGTATAGGGGGCAAAGGCAAGAAAGCCGAGGTAGAGTGGACCCCTTGATCATGGCTGCTCGATGCTATCCACATTTAATTGCGGTTCGACAGGGGAGATGAAACATGGGGTTTGTTATCTTTAGCGAAAAACGTGTGTCCGCATTGGTGCTTGGATTTCGATCCGCCGCGCAATTGCACTCGTGGTCTAGGCGTTACGTGAGGTACTTGACTCTTTTGGCGTCGGCCACGCTGGTGGCGGGAATTCTTCCCCTATCGGCGCAAGCGCAAACGTTTCCGTCGAAACCGATTCGCATCATTTCCCAATATCCGGTGGGCGCCTTGGTGGACACGCTGACGCGTCAGGTGGGCCAGGAGATGTCAAAGAACTGGGGAGTCCCGGTGATCGTCGACAGTCGTCCGGGGGCAAACAATATTATTTCAATGCAGGCCTGCGCGAACGCGCCGCCGGATGGATACACCATTTGCCACATGGGCCGGTCCACGCAAATGTTGACTGCGCTGGGCGTGAAATTGCCGTTTGATCTTGACCGCGATTTCGATCCGGTCACCAACATGATGTACACCGTGCTCGCGTTGGTGGCGCACCCGTCGGTGGGTGCCAACAATCTGAAGGAATTGCTCGACGCGGCGCGCGCCAAGCCGGGCGTTTTCAACTATGCCTCGCTGGGGTCGGGTTCGATGCCCAATTTGCTGCTGGAGTGGATCAAAAAAACCTACAACGTCTCGATCACTCATGTGCCCTACAAAGGTCCGCCACCGGTGTTGCAGGCGATGCTCTCGGGAGAGTCGCATGTCACCTATGTGGGCGTGGCGAATTTCGCCGCTTTCCATCAGGCCGGCAAGATGAGAATTCTTGGCGTAAGCGGCGATAAGCGCTCGCCGCTGGTGCCTGACATTCCCACGCTGGTGGAGCAGGGGCTTACCGGATTGGATAACACTGTGTGGTTCGGATTGCTGGCGCCCGCGGGCACGCCCAAGGAGGCTCGAGAAAGGATTTATCGCGAAGTGGCGCGCATTTTCGCCATTCCGGCATTTCGCGAAAAATTCCTCGTTGCCCAGGCCTTCGATCCGATCAACAGCTCACCCGATGATTTCGGAAAATTCCTGAAAACCGACCGCGAGTCGGGCGCGGAATTGGTGCGTATCTCCGGGGCGCGCTTTGAGTAATGTGGCAGGCTTTGGTGTCGCGCCTTAAGATGGCAACTAGGATTTTGCGAGTGAGGAGGAAATATGCCGGTCACCAATCTGAAGCCCAGAGCGCGTAAAGCGGCCGCGCAATACAACGATTTCGAACACACCGGTCCCGGCACTTTGGCCGGGCGCTTCCTGCGCTCGGGCTGGCAACCGGTGCACCGATCGCAAGATCTGCCCATCGGCCGCGCCAAGCCGCTGCGCATCATGAGCGAGGATTTCACCTTGTATCGCGGCGAGAGTGGCAAGGCCCAAGTGCTCGCGCAACGCTGCGCGCATCGCGGCACGCAGCTCTCGGCGGCATGGGTCGAGGGCGATACGCTGCGCTGCCTGTATCACGGTTGGCGTTACGACGCGACCGGGCAATGCGTGGAGATGCCCGCAGAAGGGGCGGCCTATGCGGCGCGCGTTAAGTTGGGCAGTTACCCCACGCGTGAACATCTGGGCTTGATCTTTGTTTATTTTGGCGAGGGCGAACCGCCTGCGTTTCCGCATATCCCGGCGTTCGTGGGCGAAGGGCATGTCGAGGCCTCGGTGGAATATTTTCCCTGCAATTTTTTTCAATGCTGGGAAAACAGTTTCGATGAATATCACGTGCATTTCACCCACCGCACCGGCGGCATGCATCCGCGTTATCCCGAATTGCCGGAGATGACGTTTACCGAAACTGATTACGGCATTTTGCGCAGAGCCGAGACCAAGGATGGCCGGGTGCGCCTATCGCCTTTCCTCATGCCCAATGTACTTCGCACCATCGTACCTTCACCTAATGCCATGCAAGGCCATGGCCCTTCGGAGCGCGATAGCTATCTCATCAAAGTGCCGGTGGACGATTTCAACCACGTGTTTTTCATCTCCCAGCATGTGCGAGTGCGAAAAGGCGAGGAATCAGCGTACAAAGAAAAACATGCCAAATACCTGGAGAAGCGCGCCAATGCTAGGCCTCCACATGAATTGGGTCTGGAAATATTGTCTGGAAAGATCACCTTGAACGATGTTGTCGATCACCCTTATCTTGCGGTAATCGAGGATGTGGTGGCGCAAGGCGGGCAGGGGACGATTGCCAATCGCAGTGAAGAGATGCTCGGGCGATCAGACGTTGGCATTCTTGCGATGCGAAAAATATGGTCGCGGGAGATGCGCGCGATTGCCGAAGGAAAGCCGGCCAAGAAGTGGCAACCGCTGCTGAAAATGCCGGAATGAAAATTTTATTCAAGGAGAAGCGGGTGAATGCAATGCACGTAGACGAGAAATGCGGAACAAACACGGTGGCATGGTTGGGGGTCGTTGCCCTGATGATGGCAAACGCTTCGCTGGCTCAAGGTTTTCCCACCAAACCGCTGCGCTTAATCGTCTCGTTTGTTCCCGGTGGCCCCACCGATATCGTGGCGCGCGTGGTGTCGGGAAAGATGGCGGAAAGTCTCGGGCAGCCAATCATTGTCGAGAATCGCGGCGGCGCGGGCGGCACCATCGGCGCTGATGCGGCGGCCAAATCGCCAGGCGATGGTTACACGCTTTTATTGGGGACTGTTTCTACGTTGGGGCTTGCGCCGAGCGTCTATCCCAATCTGCCCTATGAACCGATGAAGGCGTTCGCGCCGGTGAGTTTGCTCACGCATGCCTATATTGTCATT
Source organism: Burkholderiales bacterium (assembly GCA_046153355.1). Lineage (GTDB taxonomy): Bacteria > Pseudomonadota > Gammaproteobacteria > Burkholderiales > SG8-39 > 2-02-FULL-62-17. The sequence goes on along the minus strand of JBJXEY010000502.1, from coordinate 2,436 downwards.
GGTGCAAACAACACGGCAGTCCCTGGGACGCTGAAGGAATTAATCGCCCAAGCCAAAGCCGCACCGGAGAAATTCAATTACGCCTCCAACGGCGCGGGCAATATCACCCACGTTGCGGGTGAATTGTTTAACAACCTGGCCGGTACTAAGTTGACGCACATTCCCTATAAAGGCTCCGCACCGGCTGCGGTGGATGTGGCAGCAGGAAGGGCGCATATCCAATTCGATGTGTTGACCGCCTTCCAACAACACATCGCCGCCGGGAATCTCAAGGCGCTCGCGGTTGCTGGACCTAAGCGCGATCCGCGTCTACCCAATGTGCCCACGACGGCCGAGGCTGGCATGCCCGGATTCGTGCTGAGCGCCTGGTTCGGTCTGGTGACAACCGCCGGCTCGCCGCAGCCGGTGATTCGGCGCTTGAACGCTGAGGTACAGAAAAGCCTCGCCGCAGCCGATGTGCGCGATAGTATTTTGAAGCTGGGTCTTGAACCGGCGGGCGGATCGCCCGAGCAATTTGCCGCGCAGATCGCCTATGAGAATGATCGTTGGCCGGCGATTGTCAGGGCGGCGGGAATCAAGCTCGAATAGCTGTAATGTGAAATGGACCAAATCGTATTGGACTCGCTCGATGTTGCGTACTATCACCATTAGACTTCAAGACCGGTTGCTTGCCCAGATCGACGCAGAAGCTCGTTCGCGCCGTGTCACCCGCGCGGACTTGGTTCGCGAGCGGCTTGCCATGGCGAAGGCGAAGAAGGTTTCGGTCTGGGACGGTATGCAGGATCTGGTTCTGACTGAAGACCGTGCGCCTGTGGACTTGGCCTCGAACAATGTGCATTTGCGAGGCTATGGCCGATCTGGTTCTCGTTGACACCGGTCCCCTGGCGGGCTTTACCCCGCGTCGCGAGTCGGCTGTAACCCGCGTAGCTTGGGCGCCACGTGTTCCATGAATAGCTTCATCGATCGGTGGCGTTTTTCGCGCGTCGCCCATTCCTTGCCGGTGACCATCAGAAGCGTGCCGAATCCGCCGGCGTCTTCGTAGAATTTTACAAGGCGTTTGGCCACGGAATCCGGGTCGCCAAGGTAGTACATGCCGGCGTTATGAAAATCATCGAATGAAATCTCACCGACGGTAGGCGGCAGCACGTCTTTCACCAGGCGCATCAGGCCGCGCGCTTTTTGAAAGGTCATTTCGTAATTGATTTGATCGCGCAGATCGTCGGCAGCTTCTTTCTCCGAGTCGGAGAGATAGATCAAGCGCGCAACGGTGAGATTCTTCAATGGGTCTTTATGGCCCGCGGCTTTCGCGGCAGCGGAATAGACATCGCCGCGTTTCTTGATGGAGGCCGCGGTTTCAAGATAGGCCGACAGTGAGATATAACCACGCGAACCGGCCATGGCGATGGTGGCTTCGGTGGTGCTCGCCACCGCAATGGGCATGTGCGGTTTGTTGTAGGGCAGGGGCGTGGCGACGATATCCTTGGCCGGCCAGAATTTTCCTTCCCAATTAAATTGCTTATTCTCCGTCCAGCATTTAAGGATGAACTCCAACGATTCTTTCATTCGCTCATAGCGATCATCGAACGACAGCCCGCGTTCATTGGAGAACATGGCATTGGGGAAGCCCGAGCCAATACCGAACATATAGCGGCCGTGCAGCATGTGATCGGTAATCGCCGCCTGTAGCGCGATATCCAGCGGATGTTGCAGGTGCAGGAGTTTCACCGCCGCGCCCATGCGGATGTTCTTGGTGACCGAGGCGGCGCGGCACATGAGGAGTTCGGGGATCGGCAGCGTATCGACCTTATTGATGTAGATCGGCTCGCCGTGGTGTTCGGAAATCCACACGTCGCGAAATCCCAGTTGATCGGCGAGCACAATCTCCGCTAAGTCTTCGTCGTAAGTCAGCGCGGGGTTGGTGGTGGGGCGAAAGCCGTTTTGAAACAGGCCGAACTCCATGGAAAATCCTTTCGTTGCGGGGCGGGTAGGGGAGGAAATGAGAGGGCAAGGCGTGAAAGGGCGACAATGTAACCGCTGCCGGATTTGCTCGCAATTAGTGAAATGCAGGTGTAGCGCATCGTGTAATCTCGAATCCAGTACCAGTCAAAACCATTGGAGGAATGTGATGGCGAAAGAAAAACTCGCGCGAGTGCGCTTGATGATGGGCCCCGGCACCTTGCCCAGCCGCGGTCACGACCGCATGGATATGACGCGTTATCGAATCAGTGGCAAGCCGCAGATGACCGGCGCTGAGATGCTCGCCGAAATCCCAGAGATTAAGACGGTGGCTGACGTGACGGTGGATGGCGGCAACCCCTACAACATCGCTTGCGTCGATGACCTATGCAAGTTGTCCAAGGCGATGCAAAAGGTGTTGGATGATGCGGCGGTGGATGGAGTGGTATTCGTGCAGGGCACCAACAGCATCGAGGAGAC
>JBJXEY010000500.1:0-4919 GCA_046153355.1 Burkholderiales bacterium | reverse complement strand
TGGAGATGAAATATATCTTCGAGAGAACCTGGAGTTTTCTAGCGATTGAATCGCAGATTGCCAAACCCAACGACTTCGTGACTGCGACTATTGGCCGCACACCGGTCATGGTGACGCGCACCCCAGCACGCGAAATCAAGGCGTTTATCAACGCCTGCCGACATAAAGGCGCCACCGTATGTCGAACCGAGCAGGGCAATGCCAAGTACCACGTGTGCCCCTACCATGGTTGGGCTTATGACTCTTCGGGAAAAAATGTCGACATCAAGGATCGTAAGTCGGGTTGTTATGCGCCCGCGTTTGACGCCGTGAATCACGATCTTTTGCCGCTAGCGAAGGTTGCGGGATATAAGGGCCTGATATTCGGGAGTCTGTCCGCGGATGTGCCGCCTTTGGAAGATTTTCTTGGCGACATGAAATTCTTCCTCGATTGTGTAATGGATCAGGGCCCCCAAGGCATGGAATTTTTACCGGGGCGCATTGCCTATAGTTATCGCGGCAACTGGAAGTTGCAGTTGGATAATGGTTTGGATCCCTATCATCTGACCTCGACACATACTAGCTTTATTGAAGTGCAAAATCGTCGTCGCGGCGGAGCGGGAAACGTGGAGGCCAAACAATTCGATTGGGAGAAACGCGCTGCCACGCGTGGAGGCAATTTCGGTTTTAGCAATGGCCACTCGATCGTATGGAATGATCATCCGCAACCAGGGAATCGTCCCATTTATCCTTCCAATCAGGAAATTAGATCGCGAGTTGGTGAAACGCGTGCAAATTGGATTTTGACTAAGCTGCGTCAGTCGACGATTTTTCCCAATATGCAAATTCCCGAGGCGATTTCACAACTCCTACGTACTTTTCAACCGCTGGCTGTGGATCGCACTATGATGCGGGTTTATTGCCTCGCGCCCATAGGAGAAAAGCCGGAATTTCGCGCTTGGCGACTGCGCCAGTTCGAGGATTTCTTCAATCCGACCGGCATCGCGACCCCGGACGATGTCGCCACCTATGAGGAGTGTCAACGTGGCTTCGCGGGACAGTCGGATTGGATGCAGGGGTACGCGCGTGGCATGACGCAGATTGACCGGGGCGAGAACGAAGTAACGCGGGAAATCGGTATTCGTCCCGCGGAAAGCGTAGTCGGACGATTCGAGATGCAGAGCGAAGTGGGCTTTCACGCCTGTCATCGCGAATGGGCGCGATTAATGGAGGCGGGATTGGCAGGACGAAAGGCATACCAATGAGCAATACACTGAACAAGGACGAACGCGAGCTTCTCGATATTGGAATCGACGTTTTGCAGCGCGAAGGCGTGTATCTGGATGAGCAACGGTGGGATGAGTGGTTGGGATTGTTCGTTGCAGATTGCGAATACTGGGTGCCATCGTGGAAAAACGAGGAAGAATTGACCAGCAACCCGCAGGCGGAGCTGTCGCATATTTTTTACGCCAATCGCGCAGGTTTAGAGGATCGGATCGTTCGCATTCGTTCGCGCCGTTCGCCAGCATCGACGCCCATGCCGAGAACCTCGCATATTCTCTCGGGATTTCTTCCTCTGGAAAAACCGCAAGCGCAGAAAATTCGCCTGCGCTCGAGTTGGGTATGTCACGTGTTTTTCCCACGTATTCACGAGAGCCACGCTTTTTTTGGCCGCGCCGAACATGAACTGGTGTTGCGCGAGGGTGATTGGCAAATAGCGAAGAAGAAGACGATTTTGCAGAATGATTACATTCCAACCATGCTTGATATTTATTGCATTTAAGTGCCCAGACGAACCAGTGCAAACCAGTTTTCAACTAAAAAGTTACGCCGCGACATATAGTTTCAAAATCCTTTTCAACAACCAGCTTTCTCCTGCATCCCTAACGCAAGAGCCTCATCAATGAAAAAAATAGAAGCCGTCAACGATTTCGTTGTGAAATTTGCCAACGTCAATGGCTCGGGTTCGGCCTCGGCCAACGAGTTGTTCGCGAAATCCTTTATCCGCATGGGCATTCCGGTTAGCCCGCGTAATATTTTCCCGTCAAATATTCAGGGTCTGCCGACTTGGTATGAAGTGCGGGTGACGGAAAAAGGCTACCTGGGCCGCCGTGGTGGCGTGGATTTGATGGTCGCCATGAACCCGCAAACTTGGGCTGCGGATGTCAAGGAAATCGAACCGGGAGGCTATCTTTTTTACGACAATACCAAGCCTATGCCGCAATCCAGATTCCGTGAAGACATTCACGTAATCGGTGTTCCCCTCACGGAAATTTGCAATTCGACCTATACCGACGCGCGCGAACGGCAATTGTTCAAAAACATCATCTATGTTGGCGCGCTTGCCGCATTGATGGATATTGAACCTGAAGCGATCACCGAGCTGATTGGGGAGCAGTACAAGGGTAAGGAAAAGTTGCTCAAACCCAACGTTAACGCGTTTCAAATGGGCCACAACTACGCCCAGGAAAAACTCAAAGGGCAATTGGGTCTGAAGGTTAAGCGGGCCAACAATGTGGGCGACAAAATTCTCATTGATGGCAATTCAGCCGCGGCACTGGGTTGCGTGTACGGTGGGGCAAGTGTCTGCGCCTGGTATCCGATTACGCCATCCTCCTCGTTGGCCGAAGCCTTTCAAAAATATTGTCAGCGCCTTCGTGTAGACAAAGAAACCGGTAAGAATAAATTTGCCATCGTCCAGGCGGAAGATGAGTTGGCATCGATAGGCATGGTGACAGGTGCCGGCTGGAACGGCGCGCGAGCCTTTACCGCGACCTCGGGTCCGGGTATTTCCTTGATGCAGGAGTTCATCGGCTTGGCATATTTCGCCGAGATCCCGGTATCGATTATTGATGTGCAACGCGGTGGACCATCCACCGGCATGCCCACTCGTACCCAGCAGTCGGATGTATTGCTTTGCGCATACGCCTCGCATGGCGACACCAAGCATGTGCTGCTTTTCCCCGAGGATCCGACCGAGTGCTTCGAATTTGCGGCCACCACCTTGGAGTTGGCTGAGCAATTACAGACCCCGGTATTCCTCATGACCGATCTGGATATCGGTATGAATACACGCTTGTGCGAGCCCTTCAAGTGGGATGACAGTCGCGAATACGATCGCGGCAAGGTCATGACTGCCGAGGAACTCGAATCGGGCAAGGATTTTGGGCGCTATCTGGATGTCGATGGCGATGGCATCCCATTTCGCACGCTTCCTGGAACCCACCCGACTAAAGGTTCGTATTTCACCCGTGGCACGACTAAAGATCGTTATGCCCGTTATTCGGAGCAAGGGCCGGATTACGTCGATAACATGCGCCGCCTATTGCGTAAATTCGAAACGGCCAAGGAGATGGTGCCGCAACCCATCGTGCGCCGCGCGAAACAAAAGACCAAGGTCGGTGCGATCTACTACGGCTCAACCAGCCCCGCGATGGACGAGGCGATGGACGTCCTGGATGAACAAGGCGTGATGCTTGACGCGATAAGAATCCGGGCCTTCCCATTTAGCGAAGCCATCGTCGAATTTGTCGCCGAGCATGAGCAGGTGTTTGTGATCGAGCAAAACCGCGATGCGCAATTGCGCTCTTTGCTGGTCAACGAGTTGAATGTTGACCCGGCAAAAATGATGCCGGTGCTGCATTACGACGGTACGCCGATCACAGCGCGCTTCATTCTTGCGGAGATTTCCGAACGCATGCGCTTGTTGAACGTTCAGCCAATCAAAAAAGGAAAGGCCGCTTAACATGACCTATCTCGCCAAACCCAGGCTTCACCACCCGACGCTGCCGGTCAATAAAGTCGGTTACACGCGGCGCGATTACGAAGGCAAGGTTTCCACCTTGTGCGCGGGCTGCGGGCATGATTCGATATCCGCGGCGATCATTCAAGCCTGCTGGGAGCTCAACATCGAGCCGCATCGCGTGGCCAAGCTCTCTGGCATCGGCTGCAGTTCCAAAACGCCCGACTACTTCCTTGGCAATTCGCACGGGTTTAATAGCGTTCACGGCCGCATGCCCTCGGTGGCAACGGGTGCCAATCTTGCCAATCGCGACTTGGTGTATTTGGGTGTTTCCGGTGACGGCGATTCTGCGTCAATCGGGATCGGTCAGTTTGCCCATGTGATGCGACGTGGCGTCAATATGACCTATATCGTCGAAAACAACGGTGTGTATGGCCTCACCAAGGGTCAATTCTCTGCTACGGCGGACCAGGGTTCAAAATCCAAGCGCGGCGTGGTCAATAGCGATTCGCCCATCGATATGGCCTCCCTGGCGTTGCAATTGGGGGCGACGTTTGTCGCACGTAGTTTCTCCGGCGACAAGCAGCAGCTGGTGCCTCTCATTAAGGCGGCAATCGCGCACCCGGGTGTTTCGTTTATCGATGTAATCAGTCCTTGTGTGGCATTCAACAACCACCCGGGCAGTACTAAGAGCTACGACTATGTGCGCGAGCATAACGACGCGGTGAATAGGCTTGACTTCTGGCCTTCGCGCGACGCGATCACAGTCGATTATGCGCAAGGAGAAATCATTGATGTGCCGCAGCACGATGGCTCCATCATGCGCCTGCGCAAAACCCACCCCGAGTACGATCCGACTGATCGCTTGAGTGCCATGGACCAGATTGGCCAGCATCAGGCAAAGGGCGAAGTGCTGACAGGATTGCTGTACCTCAATCCCGAAGCCGAGGATTTACATGCGCATCTGAACACCGTCGGCGTGCCGCTGAATCAACTTTCTGCCAAGGCGCTTTGCCCCGGGGCGGGGATGTTGGAGAAAATTAACGCTTCGCTGCGCTAGTTAAGATTGGGTTCTCATATAGAGGGCTTGGTAACTGTTCAAAGGGAGAAAACGATGACGCGAAAATTGATGGTCTTGTTACTCGTATGGATCTTTTCGCAATCGTTGTGGGCTCAAGAGAAAATCAATCTGGCGATT
>JBJXEY010000494.1:0-2916 GCA_046153355.1 Burkholderiales bacterium | reverse complement strand
GGCAGGCCCTCCAGCAAAGTCTGCGTGGCATAGGCGAGTGTCCAACCGCCGATCACCGAATAAAAACTCAGGATCAGAAAACTGGTCGCCGCACCCAGAAAACCCGCCCATCGCCAGCGGGGGGAGGCGTGTTCCCATTGCGCAACCCTGGCCAGGCTGGATGCGCAATCCGCGCCGCCGCGCCTGCCAATCACGAATTCGGCAAACAAGAGCGGGACAACGACCAGCACGAGCCCCAGCATGTAGATAAGGACAAACGCGCCGCCTCCATTGGCGCCGACTTCGTACGGGAATTTCCAGATGCTCCCGATGCCGATGGCCGAAGCAATGGTGGCCAGGGTGAATCCGGAACGACTTTGCCAAGTTTCGCGATTCGTGTCCAAGGACATGTATCAACCGGTCATTGATCTGTAAAAAGAGAGTGATCCGATCAGGTTATGTCCGATTGTCGCAGTTCCGCCGAGAAAAAAGCCGGAAGTGACGACTGCCTCGCTACGGTGGATCACGCAAAAAACGAAAAATACCATTCATGGCGCCGCGCCTGCCAAGTTTCTGAGAATCGGAGAAATTCTAGAAATGGCCGGCTTTGGACACAGCCGGAGAACGAGAGCCGAACCGTTGGCAGTTCGATTGCACTGCAATCCCATTCCATTTTCTAGAGGTGTGACACGTCCGTGTAGAAGTAGAAACGATTGTTCAAATAGCGTGTTACGGCCTCCATGTCTTCCTTGCCCCATTGCGCGCCCACATACCGGGCCCAGAGTTTTACCCATTCACGCACCTCCTGATAATTGCGTGCGGCGGGACTGGGGCGTTTATGCAGACTGTCGCTATGGCACTGAACGCAGTGCAAGTCGTAAAGTTCCTTGCCTAGATCCGTTTCCGCCTGTGCCGCAGCGGTGATGCAGCCAAGAACCAGCACGGCAATGCCAGTCAGCACTATTTTCATCTTGCTTCTCCGTTTGGAATCGGCAGGAAGTGTGGCGCACGGGCGCGCAGGTATCTTGATCCGGATCAAAACGAAGTTACCTACGCGAGACAAACTGGACTACTAGCCGAAGTCGGATGTTTGAAAGCGGATCCGGCAAGGATCAAGTCATTCATAGAAAAGGAGCAGCTATGTACAGACATATTCTCGTGGCAACCGACGGTTCAAGGCTTTCGGACAAGGCGGTCAAGACCGCAACGCTTCTGGCAAAGGGCCTGGGCGCCAGAGTCACAGGCTTCTACATGCTCGAGGAGTATCCGATGCCCGCATACACGGAATTCGGCCCGATCGTCGCGCCGCCCCTGACGACCTGGAAGGCAAACCAGAAGAAACACGCCCTGCGGGTTCTGGCAAAAGTCGAAAAAAGTGCCCGGGCACTCGGCGTCCCCTGTGCGCCGGCCATGGCATCCAGCCATTACCCCTACAAGGCAATCATCGATACGGCGAAGAAAAGAAAATGCGATCTGATCGTGATGGCATCCCATGGCCGTCGTGGCGTCGGTGCTCTTTTGCTCGGTAGCGAAACCACAAAGGTACTTACGCACAGCAAGATTCCGGTTCTGGTTTGCCGTTAACTCCGAAGGAGGCGCACGCCATGTCCATCGGCACAATCTGCAATCAGGAAGTCGTTGTCGCTGGTCGAGGCATCACTGCCAGAGCCGCTGCACAAATGATGCGCGAGCGTCACGTGGGAAGCCTGGTCGTGATTGACGAGGACGATGAAAGACGAACTCCGATTGGAATGGTTACCGATCGGGATATCGTGGTGGCGGTGGTGGCGCTCGGTCTGGATGCCGAGGCGATTCGCGTCGAAGACGTGATGAGCGCGGAGTTGCTGGCAGTGGAGGAGGACGCGGGCATCGCCGAAACTCTCGAATTGATGCACTTGCGTGGCGTCCGCCGGTTGCCCGTCACCCGTGCGGGGGGCGCGCTGATAGGCATCGTGACCGTCGACGACCTGTTTTCCCTGCTGGCCGAGGAAATGGCGTCCTTGGCGAAGATCGTATCGCGTGGCCGCAAGCGTGAGGTCGAATCCCGTCGCAACGGCCGGAACGCGCGCTGACTTTCTGGCCGCCTCTTCAACTCCCGTTGTCAACCCAATCAGAAAGAGTCATACATGCGAGAAAATTCACCAAGATCCCACTTGAGGTTGCATCGAGACCGTCAGATTGCCGAAGTTGTCCATGACCCATACTTCTCTCATGACAAACCCGAGGGAACGCTGATTTGCCCGCAGTGCAATCTGATTTATCGGAATGGCCGTTGGCGTCGAGTTGCGCAACGTCCAATGGAAGCCAGGTCGCATCCATGTCCCGCGTGTCATCGAATCAGCGACCAGTTGCCTGCGGGTTTTGTCACGCTGTCGGGAAAATATGTCGCGGCCCATCGGAGTGAACTGCTCAAATTGGCGGAAAACGAGGCTTCACGAGCCGCCAGCCGTCATCCCCTCCAGCGCATCATGGGCATCGAAGACCGTGACGCTGTCATCACGGTGACGACCACGGATGTCCACCTGGCGCGTCGCATCGGGGAGGCCTTGCATCACGCCCATCAGGGCACACTCGAAATCAAATACAGTCCTGATCAATACCTCGTCCGGGTTGACTGGGTGCGCTGACCAAGCATCGCGCGCTCGGCGCCGGCGAGCGACGGACGATGGTTCCGGGACGGCCTACATGCCAGCGTCCGCGTAATCCGGAGGGGCGGCAGGGGCTTTGTGAGGTTTGTCCGCCACCACACAATCCATGGTCAGGACCAGGCTGGAAACGGAAGCCGCGTTTTGCAGGGCGAGCCGGGTCACCTTGACGGGATCGATGACCCCCATTGCCAGCATATCGCCGTATTCGCCCGTGGCAACGTTGTAGCCGAAATTGCCTTGTCCGCGAACAATCCGGTCCACCACCACCGAAGGCTCCTGTCCGGCGTTG
>JBJXEY010000482.1:0-3989 GCA_046153355.1 Burkholderiales bacterium | reverse complement strand
TCGCCAAGGAATCATCATGTTCAACGCCAAAACACCTGCGCACCCCAGACCCTTTGTCAGCCAGACGTCGACGACGAAGGCACTGCATTTTTCGATTGCCGAAGTACAGAGTCGCATGGATCTTCGTCACCCAAACGCGCTGCATATTGAATACACACGCTCGATGATGGGTTTTCTGTTATTTGATCCCGCCCCTCAGCATGTGGCGATGATCGGGCTGGGCGGTGGTTCGCTCGCGAAGTTTTGCTACAAGCACCTGATCGACGCCAAGATCTGCGTGGTTGAGATCAATCCCTACGTCATCGCGCTGCGCGACGAGTTTCTGGTGCCCGACGATGATGATCGTTTCGACGTCATCGAAGCGGACGGCGCAGCATTTGTCGCCAGTTCATCGCAGCTATTCAACGTCATTCTGGTGGACGGCTACGATCACAAAGGCTTGCCGCCTGCGCTCAGCACCCAGCGCTTCTACGATGATTGTTTCAATACCCTGGCGCCGAATGGCATCCTGGTCGTCAACCTGCATTCCGATCATCGCCACTACGATATCCATATCGACCGCATCGGGCGCAGCTTCGACCATGCGGTGTTATTGGTTGAAGATAAACGTGAGGGCAACAGCGTCGTGTTCGCGCAGAAGGGGCAACAAGCCGGTGCGCTGGCGGTCGGGCCCGTACGCCGCCCGCCATCCTTCGACGACAAGACCTGGAATTCCTTCCAGGGGCCCTTTGCAAGGATTCTGTCGGCCCTAAAAGCGCAGCCCCGTTGATCGCGCTGCTTGAGGCCCACCGCGCCGGGCTTTATGCCAGACGATATTGTTTACCGAACATCGTCGCGGGTGTCATCGTCGGTGTGGTGGCACTGCCATTGTCGATGGCATTTGCCATTGCGTCCGGTGCGCGCCCTGAGCAGGGCCTGTATACGGCCATCGTCGGTGGACTACTGGTCTCGTTCCTGGGTGGCAGTCGCGTGCAGATCGCCGGGCCCACCGGCGCCTTCATTGCCATCCTGGCAAGCATTACTGCCAAATATGGTATCGATGGTCTGCAGGTAGCAACGCTCATGGCCGGGGTCATCCTGACCTTGATGGGCGTAGCGCGCATGGGCGGGGTGATCAAATTCATTCCTGCACCGGTCATCGTGGGTTTCACCGCCGGCATCGGCGTAATCATTTTTGTTGGTCAGTGGCGCGATTTTCTCGGCTTACCCAAGGTCGAGGGTATTCATTTTCACGAGAAGCTTTGGCATCTGATAGAAGTGATGCCTCAACTGAATCTGCCCACCTTGGCGCTCGCATTACTGAGCTTGGTGGTAGTGATCTTTGCGCCAAAAATTGCGCTCGTCAGAGCCATTCCGGGGCCGCTCCTGGCGATGCTCGTTGCGACCGCCGTGCAGTCCACGCTGCACTTGCCGGCGGTCGCCACCATCGGCAATGCCTTCGGCGGGATCCCGCAGGGCTTGCCGGTGTTTGGGTGGCCGCACACGTCGTTTTCCCAGCTGCTCATCCTCATCGGCCCGGCCTTTACGATTGCCATGCTGGGCGCCATCGAGTCGCTGCTGTCGGCGGTGGTGGCGGACGGCATGGCCGGCACGCGCCACGACTCCAACCAGGAGTTAATTGGTCAAGGCCTCGCCAACATTGTCTCGCCATTGTTTGGCGGCTTCGCCGCCACCGGCGCGATTGCTCGCACGGCGACCAATATTCGCAATGGCGCTAACAGTCCACTGGCCGGCGCTGTACACGCCATCACTCTCGTAGCCACTCTGTTGTTCCTGGCGCCATTTGCGGCGCGCGTACCCCTGGCCGCCTTGGCCGCTATTTTGTTCGTGGTTGCCTGGAACATGAGCGAACTAAAACATGTCACTTTTATCCTGCGTAAAGCACCTGCAGCCGACCGCGCCATCCTGGTCATTACTTTTTTCCTGACGGTATTTGTTGATCTGATCGTTGCGGTCAATGTCGGCGTCATACTCGCAGTGCTGCATTTTCTTCGCCGCATGGCCGAAACGGTAGACACGCAAATCATGGCGGCCGACAGCCTCGAGCCTGAACTTCAAACCCTCGGTTTCACGAAGTTACCGCCCGAGGTTCTTGTTTACGCGATAGATGGCCCGATGTTTTTCGGCGCGGTAGAAAATTTCGAGCGCACCCTGCTGCACACCCATAGTGATCCGCAGACGCTGATCATCCGATTGCACCGCGTACCCTTCATGGATATCACCGGCATCCAGATGCTCGAAGAGGTCATCGTCGAGCTGCAAAAGCGTGGTGTGCGCGTTGTACTGTGCGAGGCCAACGAGCGGGTGCTGGCCAAACTCAGCAAAGCAGGTACTTTGGCCAAGCTCGGTGAGGATGGCTACGAAGCGCACTTTGCCGCCGTGCTATTGCGCATCTGCCCGGCGCCAACGCCTGGCGATCCTCCGATCCCGACGAGGTCTTCGCCGTGAAGTTTATTGGCTACGTCGTCGGTCCGCGCAATCGACCGATGCAACTCTCAGTCCTCGGCCTCGCTCGGCAGTCCCTCGCGTAATTGGCCGCGGTGGGTAATCTCGGTCAACAAGCCGCCGGCACCCATGTGCCGAATGTCGCGCGATGTTACCTCGATGCCGGCAAGCAGACGGCACAACACCCAATCAAACCCGTTCTCCTTTGGCGAGCGAGCGCAACCCGGGGCACCAAGCACATGTACTTTGTGTTTACCGAGCCAAAGCCGGCCTACGAGCAGCAGGTTACCGGGATCGACGGGCATGCCCAGTTGCTCAATTTCGCCACCACTGCGTTCGAGCGCTGCGGGTATGACATCGCGTCGATCTGAAATCGCCGAAGCGCCGAAGACCACCACGATATCGCTCAGCGGTGCGCAGGTAACGAGCGCGGCAGCAACGGCGTCGGTGTCGTGCGCGACATTCAGTTTATGGACGATGGCAGCTTGTGCTGGCGCCAGGCGCTTTTCGAGCGCGCGCAGCGTCTTGTCGATGACCGATGCCTTCAGTCCCGGCAGTAGCGTGGAGATCACGGCAACACGCAGCGGCGCGTACGCCGCTACCTGCAGAGGATGCTGTACAGCACGGGCCATCGCCCGCACGAGCAGATCGCCCGGCACCGCAAACGGAATCACCTTCACGGTCGCCACCATCTCACCGGCGCTAACCTGTCGCCAGGGTTGCAGGGTGGCGATGGTCAGGCGTTCATCGGCTTCGTTGACACCGTTAAGCGTCGCGCTGTCGACGTGCAGCAGCCCGTTGCAAGTGGCGAACAGATTGGAGCGGCCGGTGAACGGTCGCTGCACTCGAATATTCGCGCCCGCGAATGCCGCAGCCAGGCGTTCGGCCGCGCTGTTTTCGCCGACATCACCGGCTTCCAATTGCGCGACCACGACCTCGTCGATGCCCGCTTCATGTAAGCTCGCGGCGTGGGCAGGGGTGAAGATTTCGCCCTTTTTCAGCACCACAGCACCATGTCGCAGCGAGTGAACCACGATGCCGCCGATGGCATCGTCTAGCGCTACCGGTCCGAATTTCACAACGCACGCCCGCGCCGCAGAAGGCACGCGAATAAGATTGGCAGGTTCATCGCAAGTCCATGGGATAACACTCGTGGCAACCCTAGCGTGAGGGCGATGGCAAGGCTATGGGTAATCAATTCCTAGAACAAGTGATGCTAAGCACGCGCTGCACATGTTTAGCTAACGCATAAACACGATCGTCTCCGTTGCGCATCCTCAGCAGCTTGTCGAAATCAAGGAATTTTCGCCAGGTGATGGGAGATAGCTGCCGAATGCATGATCCGCCCGCTGCGCGGTCTTTCTTGGCGAAGTATTGATTGGCCGACCGGCCTGTGGATCCGGAATGCCTTGCCGGTGGCGCCTGACACGGGACTTGCCAAAACGGCTTGGGATTCGGCTTGTCAGCTAACTCGAGCTTAGCCAGGGTACCGACCCAGGAACTGCGCGCTCGCCCCCTCGGTGCGAGCGCGCAATACCTTGATG
>JBJXEY010000477.1:0-5004 GCA_046153355.1 Burkholderiales bacterium | reverse complement strand
CCGCCAATACCCGTCGAATCCGCGGGCCCGCGCCGCGCGGCGGCATCACGGTGCGCGCAGTCATCAGCGCATCGGCGGTGCCATCCAACAAGCGTTCGATACCTAGGATTGACGCCGGACTCAAGGTGACCTTCACGTCTTCGGGCAAACGCATCTCCGCCGCCTCCGCGGCGACACTGTGCCATTCGATTTCGCGCGCCTCGATCCCGGCTTCGTCTTTCAGTAAGGCGCGGTGCCAGAACGAGGGCGTGGCGAAATAAGAGGGCGCGCAAATCACGCGGCGGCCGCGTAAATCCTCCAACCGGGTGAGGTCGGTGTCTTTACGTGTGTAAATGTGCTCGTGCTGAAACAGGCGATCGGTGAATACCGGCGCCGCGCGCAGCTTGATGCCCTGCGCGATCCAGGAAACAAAGCGCGCCATCGGCACCTCGGCGGCATCGAACGCACCGGACAACAAGCCTTCGATAGCCGCTTTGCCGCCGGGCACTTTGCAGACATTGACTCGATCGATGGTAATGCGCCCGTCCATCAATGCCGCGGTGCGATCGAATCGCATACCCGCGAGGTTCATCACCGGCACCGACGCAGTGCTCAAGTCTTTTGCTCCTCCAGCGGTTGCGTCAATCGCTCGCGCAGTTGCTCTTCCCACAACTCGCCGCGCGAAATCTCGAGTGCGTCGCGATCGTAGCGCCATGATTTAAGCGGCGCTCCTTCGCCGAACGCGCGCAGCTCGCGCGCCCACACGCGGCGCAGCGCCACCACCGCGCGGTCGGATTGTCCGAGGGATTCGTTCGCATGATCGGCGATACGGCCCTGGCCCGCTTGCGCGATGTCATCTTGCAGGCGCAAAAAATCGGTGCTGTCGCGATCGATATCGGCCAGATCCAGTTCGCCCTTCAATACGCGTTCGCCAAGTTCGACATTGGAAAATTTTCTCTTGGCCAATCGCTGCTCGCGCCGCTCCACATATTGCGCGACCTTGTCGGGTGGCAGGCGCACCGCGGCGACGGTGAATTGAATATGGCTTTCATCGTCGATGGGCACCCACCAGGCGAGAAACTCGCGATAGGGCGCAATGGCAAAATCGGTGGGCTGCGCCTTGTGATGGAACACATTGGGCATGCCCAGTTGCGACACGCGCACTTGATCGGGCCAGCGCGCATAGACAGTGACGCCCCAGCAGCTTTCTTCGGCATCCATCATGGGGCTATTGGTAAATCCGTCAAACGACCCGGGGTTGTTGCGATGCACGAACCCCGAATGGGTGAGATCGGCAGCGTTTTCCATGTTGTTGAAATAGTTGCAACGCCTCAAATAACTATCCCATTCCAATATCCCTTCGATTTTTTCGAAATGCGGATAGCGCGGCAGGGGCGGCGGCGCGCCCTCGCCAAGATAGGCAAACACGAGGCCAAAATATTCCTCGCACGGATAAGCGCCGATTCTGATGCGCTGCGCGAAGGGTTTCGGTTCGGCGGGTTGCTCGATGCATTGACCCGAGTTATCGAATTTCCAGCCGTGATAAAAACAGCGGATGGCATTGCCCTCCACCCAGCCGGGCGAGAGCTGCATGCCGCGATGCTTGCAGCGTGCGTCCAATAAATAGGCGTGCCCGTCTTCGCCGCGATAAAGCGTGTAGTCCACATTCATGATGCGAATGGGCTTAGCTTTGCCGGTTTTAAGATCGGCCGAATGGAATATCGGGTGCCAGAAGCCGCGCAGATAGCGGCCGGCAAGCGTGCCGGGGCCGGTGTGATGGAAATCGGGCCAGCGCGAGGTCATATTATTCAAGGGTCATGCCGGCCGCTTTGATAACCTTGGCCCAATAGGGAATTTCCGCTCGAATAAGCGCCGCCAACTCTTCGGGACTCTCGCCCGCGGCCTCCATGCCTTTGCTGGTGAACCACTGCTCCTCGAACACCGGTTCCTTGATGACGCGCGCCACTTCCTGCTGGATTCGACCGATGATTGCGCGCGGCGTGCCTGCCGGGGCCATCAAGCAGAACCAGGAGGTGACTTCGAACCCGGGAATGCCCTGTTCGGCGAAGGTGGGCACATCGGGAAAAATCGGCGAACGCGTCGGGTACGCGTAGCCCAGCGCGCGCCATTTGCCTGCCTTGACCAAGGGCGCCGCCGAGGCAATCGAAAAGAAAGCCGTGGCCAGACGCCCAGCGGTGAGATCCACCACCGCCGGCGCCGAACCCTTGTAATGCACCGCAACCAGATCGATGTTCTGCAGGAGCTTAAACGCTTCCATGGCGGTGTGGCCGCCCGATCCGATACCGAATGTGGCGTAGTTGAGGGCGCCAGGTTTCGACCTCGCCAAGGCGATGAACTCGCCCACATTGCGCGCCGGCACCGACGGGTGCACCACCAGCGCCGAGGCATAGAAATTCAATCGCGTGATCGGCGCGAAATCCTTGATGGGGTCCCAACTTAGGTTTTTATACAAACTTGGGTTGACGGTGAATACCGCGCCTTCGGCGGTGAGCAGCGTATAGCCGTCGGGCGCGGCGCGTGCCACGTACTCCGCGCCGATGTTGCCGCCGGCGCCGGCGCGATTCTCCACGATGATCGGCTGGCCCCAGCGCTCGGTGAGCTTCTGGCCGACGGCGCGGGCCAAGGTATCGGATTGCCCGCCGGCGTTGTAGGGAACAATGACGCGCACCGCCTTCGCCGGATAACTGGGCGCCTGCGCCAAAGCGAGGCTGGCGCCAAACGCGCCTATCGACCCGAATAACACCCAACTCATCGCAGCGTTCATGTTCAACCTCGACTCTTCGATTCGCAATCCTTGGTAATTATGTTCCCAAGGTGCTGGGATGAAACATCTCCTCGGGCTCGATTTTTCTTGGCACTAAACCATAGCGATAACAATATTCCAGCATCTTCGCGACTTCAGCACGGCTCTTTTTGAATCCCCAGGGATAAAAATCCTCGCCCGCAAGCCGCCGTTCCTCCTCCCACAAATCCCGAAACCACAATGAACTTTTGTGGATTCTCTGCCAGGACTCTAGTTCTTCGTATAGTAATCTCTTAGATTTCATCCACGCATTAAACATGCTCATCGCCACCCAGGGCTCTTTTTCCAGGAGCGCGGTTTTGATCAGCAAAGTGTGCATGATGGGGAAAAAACCGCTGCGGCGAAAATAATCGCGCTCGATCGCGCCATAGTCGGGAAAAAGAAAATCGATGTTGGGGTGCACATCGGGGGCCCAGACGCCCGTGGTGAGCGCGGCTTGAATTTCTCCGGCGCCAAGCAGATCCATTTGCTTCACGCCTGGCGGCAGGATCTCAAGCTTCAACCAGGAAGGCGGCTGCCAATCGCCGATGCCGTCCTTGCCCTCGGCCACCCAGTTGATCGAGGCGATATCGACGCCCCAGTCATCCTCCAGCGCGCCGCGCGCCCAAATGGCCGCGGAGGTAAACCAGGATTGCACGCCGACGCGGCGGCCGTTGAGATCGGAAGGTTTCTGGATAGCAGATTGGTTGTTGATATAGATGTAGGAGTGCCGGAACATGCGTTTGACGAATATCGGAATCGCGGTGTAGCCCAGCGTCCGATACGGGATATCGGCCATGTACAGACCGGTGTAGAACTCGGCGATATCGAAATCGCCGTCGAACGCGGCGCGCTTGCTGCCCGGGTCTTTCGCGTTGATGGTGATCTCAAGATCGATGCCCTCGGGCTGCACCCGGCCGTCGATCAGCGCGCTGGCGCGATCGTAGGGGCCGCAGGTCATGGAGAGTTTCAACATGAGCGGACCAACAACGCCTATTGAGGCAGATGCCAGCTCGTATAACGCAACGACTCGATATCCACCGCCGTGCCATGCCCACGCGCTGGACCGCGCGGCAATTTATCCGCGCCTTTGAAACCATTTAAGCAAAACAACTCGATCATATTGCCCGACGGATCGCGAAAGAACATTAAGGCCTCGACGCCGCCGCGAGTCCAGAAGTTCGAGGTAGGCACGCCGCACTTGGTCAACCAAGCCTTCATGTGCAGCATTTCGTCGGCGCTCGCATAAAAGGCGAAGTGCGGATATTCGGCGCCTTTTTCAATGAACGAGGTGCCATCAGTGCCGATGCCAACGTCCACACCGGCGAGCTTGAACGAAGCAAAACTCTTTTCCTCGATATGCAACTCGCCACCCAACACCTTGGAATAAAACAGCTTGCCTTCGGCTAAGTCGCGGCAAGGCACGCTCACATGCGCGAATTCGCGCAGCTTGGGTGGGCCATTGACATCCATTGCTTGCGGTGACTCCATCACGGCGTTGCTCATATCGCCTCCTCGTTGATCGAATAGCGGCACTGCGAAAACGGCGATAGTTTAGGCCAGCATTTCCACCGGCGCTTCTAGGCCCTCGCGCGCTGCGATATCGCCTAAAACGTAGACCGTTTCGCCCCGGTCTTCCAGTAGCGCCTTGGCCGCCGCCGCATCAGTGGCCGAGACAATCACCACCATGCCGATGCCGCAGTTGAACACGCGATGCATTTCGGCGTCGGCCACGCCGCCTTCTTTTTGTAGCCAGGAAAATAGCGGCGGCATGGGCCAGGATGATTTGCGCAGGCGCGCGCGCACGCCATCGGGCAATACGCGCGGCACATTCTCAACTAAGCCGCCGCCGGTGATGTGCGCCATGCCTTTTACCTTCATCGCCAGCATCAATTCGAGCAGCGATTTCACATAGATGCGCGTGGGCTCCATCACCACGTCGGCGAGCTTCCTACCGTGGAAATCGGCCTCCAGATTGGGTTTCGAGCGTTCGATGATTCGCCGCACCAGTGAATAACCATTGGAGTGCGCACCGCTGGATGCCAGACCCAGCACCACATCGCCGGGAATGATGGTCTTTCCAGTGATGATGCGGCTCTTCTCCACTACACCGACGGCAAAGCCCGCCAAGTCGTATTCGCCCGCCGGATACATGCCCGGCATTTCCGCGGTTTCGCCGCCAATCAGCGCGCAGCCGGCCAATTCACAGCCACGGGCGATGC
>JBJXEY010000468.1:0-10302 GCA_046153355.1 Burkholderiales bacterium | reverse complement strand
ACTGGCAACCATAGGCGGCAAAAACCATGTGCAATCTCAAATCGTCGGAATCGGCAATCATGTCAAAACCCGCGTCATTATTGGATTCCAGCCAAGTGACATTAAAATCTACCGGACAGATGTGATGAATCATATTGATGCAAACCATTGCGTTCACCGCAGACAATGCCCAGGGAAACAGGCGAACGTCCAAATCCAGGGCCGAGCGCACGTTGATTAGATTTTCTAGGTTGACCAACCAATCGATGGCGCGCCGGTTCGCCGAATCGGGATCGCTGGGGTGCCATTCAATACCTGGTAAGGCCTTGGCGAAATGCGCTACATGTTGGCCCGTGCCACTGGCAATTTCGAGCACCAAGCCAGTAGAAGGAAGAATGGTTAGCAGAACATCCAAAATGGGCTGCTTGTTGCGTTCGGCGGCCGGCGAGTGCTGCCTTTGGGGAATATCGGTTGGCATGTTTTTCTTTAAAAAAATAGGTATTAATTCATAGAAATTTTTCGCAAGCTCGTCCAATCTACGCGAACTACTGCGGGCGAGAAAATTCTAAACCTATAAAATCTCCGCAAAATTAAGGCTTTATCAAGAGTTTCTAATAAGTTGTTCGAACTCGACCCAGCGAAGGTCAGCTTAGTCCCCCAGCCGTTAGGGTTGACTAAGTACATAAGTAATCATTGATTTTGTCCGATTAAATGCGTCTAATTACGTAACGCGCACGTAATATTTGGGTACTGGGGCTCAAAACGATGTTTCGCAATGATTTAGATGTTAGTGATCGGGTAAAAACCACCGATCCCTCGGACGTAAACAAGGAAATCGACAGGATTTTTCTTGATCTCTACCCCGAGGCTACCACTAAGGCACTGGATATCGCCTTTGGCGATGCCGACCGTATTTATCGTGGCGAGATGCCAGGCTTTCATGCCTGCGATACCGCCTATCACGACATTCAGCATGTGCTCGATGTGACCTTGGCCATGGCTCGCTTGATCGATGGTTACGAGCGCAGTCGAGTGGGCACCGACCCAATGGGCAAGGATCTATTTCAGTTGGGCGTGATCACCGCGTTATTTCACGATGTCGGTTACATCCGTCGCGAAAGCGAGAAGCAGGCGCAAAACGGCGCGGAGTTCACCATGGTGCACGTGTCACGCGGCGCGCAGTTTCTCAAAGAGTACTTACCGCGCGTTGGCATGCCTGAGATGGCGGATATTGCTGCGGACTTGGTACATTTCACCGGGTACGAGCGCCCAGTGAAAACCATTCAGGTTCCCAGTCTGACCTATCGCCTGCTTGGCAATCTGCTTGGCTCGGCGGATATCATCGCGCAAATGGCTGATCGCTGTTACTTGGAGAAATGTCGTGATCGTTTGTATCCAGAATTCGTCACCGGCGGCATTGCCACCAAAAAAACCACCGAAGGAAAGATAGAAGTTATTTTTTCGTCGGCGGAAGATTTACTCAAAAAGACACCTGGGTTTTATGCCGGTGCGTCGCGTCGCCTGCAAGAGGATCTTGGCAATGGCCTGAAATATGCCGAAAACTATTTTGGCGGTCAGAATCTTTATGTCGAAGGCGCGGAGAAAAACATGCGTTTCGCGGAACATGTTCGCGATCAAGAGGACTTTTCGCTTCTCAAGCGCGCCCCGCCCGATACGCTTCCGCCCGAGGCCGTCGAAGCAAAGTAATACCACGAAGTAGTCCCAAACCCGCCGCGCTACATGCGAAAAATATCGGGCCGCGTTCACCGCTGGCCTAATCAGGTTCCGGCCAAGTAGCGATTCTTAGGGCCGAGGCGGCAAAAATTTCATCGGGTCGACCGGTTTTCCGGAGCGGCGAATTTCGAAGTGCAGCTTGGTGGTATCGCTGCCGGTGCTGCCAATTTCAGCAATCTTCTGCCCTTTCGTCACCGACTGCTGCTCCTTCACGATTATGGTGTCGTTATGCGCGTATGCGCTAAGGTAAGTGTTATTGTGTTTAACAATCACGAGCTTGCCGTACCCACGCAGTCCTTCGCCAATATAGACCACCTTGCCACTCGCACTGGCGAAAACCGGCTCGCCTTTTTTACCGGCGATGTCCACGCCTTTGTTGGCGGGGTCGGAAAACCCTGCGGTAACCCGGCCACCGGCAGGCCATCCCCATTCGACTTTTTCATCATCGAATCCGGCCACCGGTTGCGCTTCGGGCTTCGCCGGCGCCGCCTGGGAAATTTGCGTGGCTTCGGGCTTTGGCGGCTGCGCTGCGGGTTTGACAGGTTCCGGTTTCGGCGCGGCCGCGGCGGGCTTGGAAGTGGCTGCAGGATTGACCAACAGCGCGAGGTTCTCCTCCGAATAAGGCAGGCGGATCGCACGAGGTTCAGTTTTAATCGCGTCGCCCTTCGCTGCGTCGCTTTTTAATGAATCAGCCGATGCGGACAAGGGCTGCGCGCTGGGCGATGCCACGCCAACTACTGGTCTGGACTGCGCGGTCACGGGAGGTTTTAATCGCAATACCTGCCCTTCCCGAATCACATTAGGGTCGGCCAGCGAATTCCACTCCGCCAAGTCGCGATAATCCTGGCCGTTATCCAATGCAATCCCATATAAGGTATCGCCACGTCGAACCGTATAAGTCTCCGCTCCAGCATCAACACCCGCAGCAGAAGGCTTAACGGGTTGAGCGCCAGCCTGGCCCGCGACTTGGGGCCCGGGCTTCACCTGCGACTGCCCAGGCCGGGCCGACGGCGCGGGCGAACCAATGGTGCCTGGGGTTCTATCGATAACCGGGGCGCGCGGCGTTGCGCCGCAACCGCAAAGCAACACTGCGACCAAAATCGATACATATCTTAGATTCACCGCTTGCCCCCCAATAGTGGAACAAAACGTACCGCGTCCAGGCGCGTCTCAACCAATCCCTCAGGCCTATTTTCCAATAAGACCAGTTCCTGCTCATTCTTTCCCACCGGTGCGACCAATCGCCCACCCGGCGCCAATTGGGCAATTAACGCTTGGGGAATACCAGGCGCCGCTGCGGCGAGAATAATCGCATCAAAAGGCGCGGCCTCCGGCAGGCCTTTGGCGCCATCGCCATAAGCTAGCCGCAGATTAGCGATGCGCATCGGCCTAAGATTGGTGCGCGCCTTCTCCAATAATGCGGCGATGCGCTCGATCGAATACACCTCGCGCGACAACGCGGCCAGCACCGCCGCTTGATAGCCGCAGCCGGTGCCAACCTCCAACACCCTGCCAAGTTTTTCACCGACGCGCAAGGCCGAGATCATGCGCGCCACCACATAGGGTTGCGAAATAGTCTGCTCGAAGCCGATCGGCAGCGCAGTATCTTCATAGGCACGGCTGGCGATCGCTTCCTCCACAAATAAGTGCCTGGGTACCTCGCGCATGGCCGCTAGCACCGCTTCATCGTCGATGCCTTTTTCGCGCAGGCGCGCGATCATGCGGTCGCGCGTACGCTGCGAGGTCATGCCAATGCCGCGCGTAGAACTCAGCTGGCCAGCCATGATCCGATTTCGGGAATTTGCGGGGTATCGGTGAGGTCGATCTGCAAGGGCGTGATCGACACGCGTTTGGCGGCAACCGCATGAAAATCGGTGCCAGGCCCGGCATCGGCCGCCGGCCCCGCCGCGCCGATCCAATAAACGGTATCGCCACGCGGCGTACTGCTTTTCACCACCGGCTCCGCTTTGTGGCGCTTGCCAAGCCGAGTCACTTCAGTGCCCTGCAATTGGTCCAACGGGATATCCGGGACATTGACATTCAGTAACATCGGTTTGCCGGGTGGGAAACGGCGGCACCTATCCACCAGATCGCGCGCCACACTGGCGGCCGTGGCGAAATGGGTACCGTCTTTGCCCGCCAAAGAAATGGCGATCGAGGGAATCCCCAGCAAATAGCCTTCCGTGGCCGCCGCGACCGTGCCCGAATAGACGGTGTCATCGCCCATATTCGCGCCCAGATTGACGCCGGAGACAATGATATCGGGCATATGTTCAAGCAGGCCCGTAACCGCGATATGCACGCAATCGGTCGGTGTGCCGTCGATAAACAGAAAACCATTGGCCGCGCGGCGCACCGACAGGGGGCGATTCAAGGTGAGTGAGTTGGAGGCGCCACTGCGGTCGCGCTCGGGCGCCACCACTGTCACAGTGCCAAGTGCCGACAAGGTTTGCGCGAGCGTTGCGATACCGGGTGAAAGGTAGCCGTCGTCGTTGCTAATCAGTATTCGCATGGGTGGCGGATTATAGCTTGCGTCGCGACACCGACTATGACAAACAATGACAATCGAAGGGTCTCGGTGCCGACTGTGCCAACACAGTTTGGCCAACGCAAATCGGTCTTTACCTCGGCCTATAATGCGCTACGGAAATTGGCGCGCCTGTCGTTCGCCTACATGTCACCTACATGTCACCTACAAATCGCCCGACTCCTGCCTGAATCTCGCCCACATTAGCTCTCAAAGGACCCGAATATGAAAATCTCCGCCTTTCCTCGAAGCTTAGTTGTTTTGTTTCTCGCCACGCTCGCCATTGGCGCTCCTTCTGCTTCGGCGCAAAACTTTCCCAGCAAACCGATTCGCATCATCGTGCCCTACGCGGCCGGGGGCTTGGTCGAACTCATGGCACGATCAGTGGGACCATTTCTGACCGACTCCATGGGGCAACCCATCGTGGTGGAAACCCGTCCCGGCGGAAGCGCGATTATCGGCATGCAGGCCTGCGCCACTGCGGCGCCCGACGGACACACCTTGTGCCTCGCCGTGGCCGATGCCTTGAGCTACAACCCGGCTTTGTTCTCCGACCTGCCGTTCAATCCGGACACTGATTTCGCACCGGTGATCAATATGGGCCTATCGAATAATTTGCTGGTGGCGCACGCTAAAGCACCGTTTAGCAATTACAAGGAAATGATCGCCTACGCTAAAGCCAATCCGGGCAAATTAAACTGGGCCACCTGGGGTGCAGCGAGCCTGCCGGATCTTTACCTTCAATGGATTAGACGTTCGGCTGGCGTGGACATTGCCGGCATTCCCTACAAGGGCGCCGGACAAGCCAATCCCGCAGTGATCTCGGGTGAAGCCAACATTACTTATATGGGGTTTGGCGTGTCAGCGCCGCTCATCAAGGCCGAAAAATTGAAACCCATTGTCGCGGTCGGTACGCGTCGATCAAGTTTTATGCCCGCCCTCAGTACACTTGGTGAAGAAGGCGGCGACCCTGGCCTACAGGGTTACTTCGCCATGTTTGCCCCTGGCAAAACACCCAAACCCATCGTGGACAAACTCAACGCCGAATTGGCGCGCGCTATCCGTACACCGAAAATGCTCGATTTTTATAAGACTTATACGCTGGAGCTGGTCGACAACACTGCGGAGCAGTTCGCACAATTTGCCCGTGCCGATCGTGAAAATGCGTTGAAGGTTTTTCGCAGCATCGGTATCAAACCGACCAAAGCTCCCGAGTAAGATTGCGTTACCTTCGCGACGTTTAAACGGGGTACGTCCCCGGTTTATTGGTCAGCTAGTCGACCTTCGCGCCGGAGGCCTTGGCCACTGGCGCCCAACGTTTGTATTCGGCCGCGACGAACTCGGTAAATTCTCTGGCGCTCAAGTTTCCGGGTTCGATGCCTTCGGGGCGCAGACGCTCGCGCACATCCGGCAATTGCAGTGCGCGCCGCACTTCGGTGTTGATTCGATTTACCACATCGGTTTGCATGCCGGCGGGCCCCGAGAGCGAAAACCAAGTCACCGCCACCAAATTGGGGTAACCCAATTCTTTGAAGGTGGGGACATCTTTGTAGTCGGCAAGCCTTGCTTCGGCGCTGATGGCCAACGCACGAATCTTATTGGCACGGATTTGTCCGCCCGCCGTGGCGAGCGTTGTCGAAATCGACATCAAATGGCCCGCGGCAACATCGGCCACCGCCGCCGCTCCGCCCTTATACGGCACATGGGTCATTTGAATGCCATTGATCTGTTTTAACAATTCGCCAAATAAATGGCCGTGCGTGCCAATGCCGGGTGAACCAAACGCCAACGCATCAGGTTTTGCTTTTGCCAGGGCAATCAAGGATTTCAAATCGCGCGCGGGCACAGCTAGGTTCACTGCGAACACCAAGGGTGGGCCACCGAATAAGGCGATGTGGGAAAAGTCGTTCACCGGATCGAAAATCGGTTTGTCGGTGAGCGCCGGCGCCACTGCATGCGTCGCCACACCCGACACCGCCAGGAGGTAACCATCGGGTGCCGCCTTGGCTACTTGATCCGAGCCGATCATGCCACCTGCGCCGGCACGATTCTCCACAATAAATGATTGTCCAAACGTTTCACCTAATTTCGCCGATACCAGCCGTCCAAGCGTATCGGCTGAACCACCGGGCCCAAAAGGCACGATCACGCGCACCGGTTTAACCGGCCAGCTTTGCGCGAACGCTGCGCCACCTGTCGCCAACAGAATCAAAAGGGTCGATAACCGCCATGGGAATTTAGTTTTCATTGTGCCTTCCTGATGTTGGGCAAGCGCTTAAAACCTCTGAAGCGGCACCCTACATTGCTTCGAAATAGAGGGAGATTCTAACGCAACGCACTCTGCGAAATTGCCCATGGTGCGAATGAAACTAGATTGAGCCCTGCGCGCCTTGTCGCGCGTCCGAAGCGGATCGATTCCCGCTAAACTGCCCATCTCCCAGCCACTGATCGATGCCGCCATGACCATTCGCCCCATCCAACGCATTATCGAAGCCCAACCCACCTCCGACGGCGCGGGGGTGAAACTACGCCGTAGTCTGGGCAGCTCGCAACACGCGCGCCTCGACCCGTTTCTCATGCTCGATGAATTTTCCTCCGACAACCCTAACGATTACATCGCCGGCTTTCCTTCGCACCCACATCGCGGTTTCGAGACCGTGACTTACCTCCTCGATGGCCATATGTTGCATGAAGATCATCTGGGCAATCGCGGCGATCTGAAAACCGGCGCGGTGCAGTGGATGTGTGCCGGGCGCGGCATCATTCACTCCGAGATGCCGCAACAGACCGAAGGGCGGCTGCGCGGCTTTCAATTGTGGTTGAACCTGCCGGCCAAGGAAAAAATGAAACCGGCGGGATATCGCGATATCGATCCGTCGGAGATTCCGGTGGTTTTTTTGCCCGGAGGTGGCCGCGCAAAAGTGGTTGCGGGAACCATACAAACCGAGGATGCCGAAATACCCGGCCCAATGCAAGGCGGCAGCACCGATCCTTTATATATCGATGTGGAACTTCCACCGGAGGCAAGTTTCGCGCAACCCATCGGCGCGGCCCGCAATGCGTTTATCTATGTATTTGAAGGCAGCGCCAGCATCGAGGGCCGCGCCCTACTCAATCACCATGCCGCGATTCTGGGCGAGGGTGATGAGGTCAAACTTCAGGCAGGCCCGGAGGGCGCGCGCTTCCTGCTGCTTGCCGCGAAACCCCTCAACGAGCCGGTGGTGCAATACGGCCCGTTCGTGATGAACACTCGCGAGGAAATCGATCAGGCGATTCGCGACTATCAGTCTGGGCAGCTCACCGCGGCTTGAAACGATGTATCGGAGAGACGCATGAATTTTTGTTTGATACCCGTTCGTTACTCGCTAGCGCAAGTCGCGACCATATTAAGTTTGGCCGCAGCAGTGACCCTACCCGGCACCGCGACATTCGCTCAGGCCTAGCGTGTGAACACGATCTAGTCGATTGCAATAGTTTCCGGGGGACGAGTCTCGCCAAAAGTATAAGTAATATCAGAATTGAATTTTTATATTCCATTCATGCACTAGAAAGCTAGAATTTATTTTTAATTCTTTAACATTTAATCCACAATAGATCGGAGATGAACATGATCAAGACGCTCAACCCAAGTACCATCCCCGCCCCATCAGGCAGCTATGTGCATGGCCTGGAAGCGCCGCCTAACGCGCGTTTGCTGTTCATCGCAGGCCAGACCCCAGGGAGAATGGATGGCAGCATCCCGGCGACATTCGATGAACAAATCGAAGTCGTGTGGCAGCGGATTGGTGAAATTCTCAAGGCGGCCGGCATGGGTTATTCGGATCTGGTGAAAGTGCAGACCTTCGTGACAAAACCCGAATATCTGGGCAAAACTTCCGCAGTACGCAAACGCATTCTTGGAGATCACCGGCCCACCGCAACGCTGATGTGCATCACTTCTCTTGCCACGCCCGAATACATGGTGGAGATTGAGGCGATCGCGGCAAAGGTCTAGCGCATCGCTTCTTGGCGTTGATACTCCTATCCAATACGCAAGGATGACCTCCATGCATCATCTGCCAGTGGAATTGCTAGCGATGCTGTGGCGCGAAGCATGGCAAATCCCAACGACCAGCAAAATGCTTACGGCATTCGCGCTGGCCGCGCCCCTCATCGCGATTGCCCAGCCCTACCCCGCCAAACCGATCCGCACCATCATGACCCTAGGAGCCGGCGGCAGCGCCGAGTCCGCAGCACGCGCCATTTCGCAAAAACTCACCGAATCGATGGGCCAGGCGGTGGTGATCGAAGCGATGGGTGGCGCCGGCGGCGCCATTGGCGCACAAACCGTGGCGCGCGCCGCACCTGATGGCTATACGCTTTTATTCGGCACCACCAGCGCCATGGTGTTACGCAAATTTCTCGTCAAAAACATGAGTTACGACACCTTGCGCGATTTCACACCCATCATTCCCGTGGGCGAAACTATCAGCTGCGTGGTGGCAGGACCGTCGATACCCGGCAACACACTGGCCGAGGTCATCGACTACAGCAAACGCAATCCCGGCAAAGTGTCTTACGGCAGTTCGGGAATTGGCACCACGCACCACCTGTCTGGCGCCATCATCGAGCAATTGTCCGGCGCGAAAATGGTGCACGTTCCCTATAAGGGAGGATCGCAAGGCCTGCTCGATACCGTCACCGGCCGCATACAACTGATGTTTGGCACGCTGGGCACCATGATTCCGCAAATCGGTCCGGGCAAATTGCGCCTGCTCGCCATCAACAACGGCAGGCGTTATTCGGGCGCACCCGACACACCGACCATCGCCGAAGTACTGCCCGGCTATGATCGTCCACCAAGCTGGGTGGGCTACTTGGGCCCCGCCGGCATGGCCACGCCGCTGGTGCAGCGCCTGCACGGCGAGTTGAACAAAGCCATCCTGGCACAGGATACGGTCGCTTTGCTCGCCACCCAAGGCATACTCGCCGATACTTCATCGAGCGCCGAATTCGCGGCCTTTCTCAAGCGTAACTTTGTCGAGGCCGAGAAGCTGATGAAAGCGGCGGGAATCGAACCGGAATAGGCGCATCAACGCAACACGGGGCACTGCATGGCGGCACAAAAATCGAATCTGAAAATCGACAGGCAGCAATATTCTTTCCACCGCTGGTTTGAATTGGCCGAAGAGCGCGAAGGCATGTTCATCATCGAGCGCTGCCCCACCCAAAAAGACATGGCGAGCCAGGTGGGCGCGTCGCGCGAAATGATCAGCCGCATCATGAAAGAATTAAGCGATGGACGTTATTTGGTTGTAGACCGGCGCCGCGTGAGTTTTTCACGGCCGCTGCCCAAGGCTTGGTGAGTTGGACGACCCATGTGTGAAATGGCGGCCAGTCTGCTCGTCAATCTCCAGTAAAAAAAGGACCCCGAATCCGCCATGCCGCAACAACCCAACCTTCCCTCCGTGCTGCCACCTGACATCCACCCGGAATCCCTGTCGCGCCTCTCGCCGGTGAATCGCGATTCACTCACCGAAAAGTGCAAGTCCTCCTATGACGACATGGTCAGATTGCGGGCCGAAGGCAAGAATCTTGCCGGGCTGATTGGTCCTTCGGGGATCTGGATCAGGATTCCAGTTTGGGGCGAACACGTGTCCGAACTAAACCACTACCTTCGCCACAACATCGATCTCGAACCGCGATTGAGCGAGCTTGCTATTCTTGCCAGTGCGCGCGAAATGGATAGTCAATTCGAGTGGACCATGCACGAGCCGGAGGCACTGCGCGTGGGGGTGACGCAAGAAGTGCTCGATGTGGTTAAGTTTCGCAAACCCATTTCAGGAATGACGGAAATAGAAGCGGTGATTGTTGAGCTTGCCCGCGAAACACTGGGCGCGAAGAAGTTAAGCAGCGCGACCTATGCACGTGCAATCGGGATATTCGGTGAAATGGGCCTTCTCAACCTGATGGCGCTGATGGCAAATTACGCCACCTCTGCCATCATGCTGACTGCTGTCGACCAGCAATTGCGGCCCGATCAAAAACCATTGATGCCGGTGCTGTGAGGCTCATTTCAGATC
>JBJXEY010000467.1:0-35212 GCA_046153355.1 Burkholderiales bacterium | reverse complement strand
ACTGGCAACCATAGGCGGCAAAAACCATGTGCAATCTCAAATCGTCGGAATCGGCAATCATGTCAAAACCCGCGTCATTATTGGATTCCAGCCAAGTGACATTAAAATCTACCGGACAGATGTGATGTGCCTTATAAAGGTGCGGCAGTGTTACAAGGTGCGCTCGCCGGTGAGATCGATTACCTGGTGTACACCTCGGGCACCGTCGCGCCGCATATACGAAGCGGCAAACTGCGCGCCATCGCGGTGGGCAGCACGCGCCGTTTGGCGGGCATCGATGCACCGCCCGCGGCCGAAACGGTTCCCGGTTTCGATTCGGGAAGCTGGTTCGTGATGATCGCACCACCGAAAACGCCGCCTGCCCTGGTGCAACGCATTCATGCCGAATGGAATGAGGTATTGCGCACGCCCGAGATCACCAAGCGATTGACCGAGGCGTTCGTCGAGCTTCTGGTTGCAACGCCTGCAGATACCGCGGTATTTATCTCGAAAGAGAAAGCGCGCTGGGGCGAGGTGATTCGCCGCGGGAATATCAAGGCGGATTAATCTGCTGAATTGTTGCGATGCGCTACTCATCGGACCGCGTGACAAGGAACGCGAGACCAAGAGAAGAATAAAAACAGATAGATTTTTTGTATAGTCAAAAGTCAAAAAAATGTATAGTCAGTATATAAAATAATATAAACTCAAGGCATGTCAAGCCTGCTCTTGCCCCGAGGCGTTCTGCCTCAACTGAAAAAGCTCCTCAAGGCGGCACCCGTGGTGGTTCTGGAGGGGCCTCGCGCATCCGGTAAAACCGCGCTGGGCGAAATGCTGGCCGCCGAAGGCTTGATCGCCACTCTCGCTGATTTGAGCGACCCTACGGTGCTCGCGGGGGCCGAGGCTTCACCCACTTCTTTCATCGATAACTTAGTCACGCCCGCGTTTATCGACGAGGCTCAGCTGGTGCCCGAATTGACGCTCGCGGTCAAGCGGCGTGTGGACCGGGAGCGCGGCAAGGGATTGTTTTTGCTCACCGGATCTTCGCGGCTCGGGCGTAGCCAGTTGGGCGGTTCCGATCCGCTCGCGGGCCGCGCGTTGCGCCAGCGCCTTTGGCCGATGACGCAGGGCGAACTGGCGGGCAATCCGGTCAATCTGGTGGAGCGCCTATTCGATGCCAAGCCATTGTCCGCCGCATTACCCAAGGCGCGGACCGGCCGGGAGGAATTGATCGCGCGCATACGCCGCGGCGGCCTGCCGGCGATGGCTGGCGTTACCGGCAAAGTCGAGCCGTTGCTGCGCGGACAACTGGCGCAGGAGTATGTCGAAGGCGTGCTCTATCATGAGATCGGCGGGCGGCACGACCGCGCCGAAATGCTGCGCATGTTTCGTTATCTCGCGGCCAGCACCGCCCGCATTGCCAATGTGAGCACCATCGCCAGCGAGCTCAAAGTTAGCCGCGTGACCGTGAACGAAAGGCTCGCTTCCCTTGACGCCAGTTTTTTGCTTCATCAATTGGCCGGCCACCGTTCTTCCGAGCACCGCACGCTGACGGCGCATCCTAAAATTCACGTCACTGATTGCGGACTGGCGGCCTGGGCGGCACGGCTGGATGACGATCCGCCGGCCGCGTTGTTTGGCGCGCTGCTGGAGACTTTGGTGGTGGGGGAACTCGTGGCTCAGGCGAGTTGGTGTTATCCCGGAGAGGTGGTGCGCCATTGGCGTGATAACGCGCGCAAGCTCGAAGTGGACGCAATGGTTCTGCATCCCAATGGCGCCGCCATCGCCGTCGAAGTTAAGGCGGGCACTGATGTGCGTCCGGACGATCTGAAAGGATTGCGTGCCTGCTTGGCCAGCACCGCCGCGCGGCACGGAATCATTTTTTACGGCGGCGATCTGGTGCTAAAACTGGACGGCGAAATCTGGGCGGTTCCACTGACGGCGCTGTGGACGGGACTAGCGGGAACGAAACGAAAAGGGGCGCTTGCCAACAGAGATTGATCACCTTTTTGCAACGGTTGATTCAGTGCGCACGCTGCTTGCGAGTCACGGAAGGCACGAGGCGCTTCTCGAAGACGCCGCGCGAAGCAGGATGCGCGCTGAAGGGCAAAATGCGGCAATCAGCCCTTGCCTCGCGTTATCGCCATAAGTTCATAGGTGCCGCGTGTATTGGCATCCGAAGGCGGCGGAATTAGAACGCATATTCAATACGGCATTTACTCCGGCTCGATACCCGCTTCCTTGATGAACCTTCCCCAGGCCTCGCGCTGCACGCGTATGAATTGCGCGGTGCCCTCGGGTGAGCGTGCGCCTTCCCAATTGAACCAGCGCACCGACGAGAGATCTTTATTGAATTTTGGATCTTCGACAATTGCGGCCGCAGCGCGATTGATACGTTGCGCGAGCGGCGGCGGAATGCCCGCAGGCCCAGCCAGCACGACGAAAGACGGTTGGGTATAGCCGGGATAGATCTCCGCCAACTGCGGCAGCTTGGGCCAGCCTTGCACCGGGTTGGTGGCCACCAATACACGTAGCTTATCGGCGCGCAGCAGCGGTTCCAGCGGTCCGAAAGCCGTGATGATGGCGGCGACTCTGCCGGTAGCGACATCCTGCTGTGCCTGGGTACCAATCTTGTAGGGGATCTCCTGCCACTCGAACCCGGCGCGTTTGGATATCCAGATGCCCAGCATACGAAACAACGGAACCGAGGTCGCGTAATCAAGTTTGCCGGGATTGGCTTTGCCGAAGGCCACCAACTCTTGCCAGGTTCGAAACGGGCTCGATGGCGCGGTGAACACGCCTTGCGCGCCGGTGTCATCCCATATCACGGCGATAGGCGTGAAATCGCGCACCGGGTCGAGCGGCATTTTCTTTTTTATGTGAGGGTGCAACGCGAATACCGATTGTGTGCCGAGGAACAGAGTGTGGCCATCGGGTTCGGCGCGCGCCACGGCTTCCGCGCCGAGGTAACTGTCCGCGCCCGGCCGATTCTCTAGGAGCACCGGCCGGCCGATGTTGCGCGACAGTGCGTCGTTAAAAATGCGCGCCGCGATATCGGGGGCGCCGCCCGGAGAATTCGACACCACCACACGCACCGGTTTCGCAGGCCAGACTTGCTGGGCGATCACATGGGCATGCGTGAGCATAGCGAGAAAACCCATCAACCCATGCGCAAAAAGTCGAGTCATGATTGATGCTCCAATTCTCTTAAATTACTTACAAAAAAGTGGCGCATAGTGTACTTGCCAATACATTTTTCATTCAGGTTTGATATTCGCGTTCTTCACAATCCGCGTGTACTTATTCAAATCGATGCGCATCTGCTCAGCCTGCGCGAGCAGGCGCACCGCGATGTCAGGCTGCCCGCCGGGCGGGTAAGGGACGATCACCTTCACTGGGCGGTTCGGGTAGTGCTGTGCGGCGGCGAAGCCGAGGAATGTGGTGGCGACAAGCGTGATCGACGCCGCGGCGATTGAAAAATTTGTTTTCATGGCATCTCTCTGTTGTCGAACCCAAGGACCTGCTCAAGCCGTGCCAGGTGCCTTTTCGCCTTCACTCTATTGTGATTGATTCCGCGTCAATAGGATCGACCCGTAGCGTTCAGAGGCGCGCTACGCGGTTGCGGAAAACGTTGCGGCCGCGCCAACGCGTCTTTCGCGACGCGCAAGTAGAAGGAGGAGGCGCAATTTGGCGCGCCCGCTGAAATGACGGTTTGGGCTTAACAACACACTTTGCCGCCGCGTCACTCTTTACTTCTTCTGTTATCTCGTAAGATCCAA
Organism: Burkholderiales bacterium; assembly: GCA_046153355.1. Lineage (GTDB taxonomy): Bacteria > Pseudomonadota > Gammaproteobacteria > Burkholderiales > SG8-39 > 2-02-FULL-62-17. Next base: position 31,454 of record JBJXEY010000467.1, on the reverse strand, counting down.
GGAACTACGGAGAGGACGAATAGGGCTATAAGAGTGCTCAGGACTGCAGTCGATTCTCGCCCCATCCCTGCAGCCACACCGATTGCTGCCGTTACCCATATGCCTGCTGCCGTAGTCAACCCCCGAGTCTCCACTTGTTTAGTTCCCAAAATTATGGCTCCGGCTCCAAGGAATCCCACACCAGCGACCAGGCCCTGCAACACCCGAGATAAATCTGCGGTTGATGCCCCGGCTTGCTGGGGAATAAGGACGAAGAGCGCCGCCCCGATGGCAACCAGCATATGCGTTCGTACCCCCGCACTCTTACCCTGCTTCTCCCTCTCGTACCCCATTAGACCGCCAAGGGCCGCAGCAACCAGAATGCGTAGTGTGATCCGTGTAATCTGCGTCGCATCTGGGATATCGGAGAATTCCGACAGCACGGTATTCCATATCTCTTGCCACATGCTCTCTGTCTTTCTTGGTTCGGGATTAGTACTTTGTACCGTCTTTATGCAGTAGCACCACCTTGCCATCTGCGCCGGTTTCCAGCCGCAGATCGTCGTCAGGATAGTTCACCGATTCGCCCGCTGTGCGATCGCCAATTTCCAAATAAACAAAATCCTCGGTGCCGCGATTGACTAAGTGATGGGCGTTGCCGTTGGCGGCTTTAAAGCCCGCGCACATGCCTGGCGTCAATGGGGTCTCACCCTCGTCGGTAATCAAAATCGCCCTCCCGCTCAAGGCATAGATAAATTCATCCTGCTTGGCATGCGAGTGTCGCAGGGCGGACATTGAGCCAGATTTAATGGTCGTGAGATTCACGCCGAAGTTGGTTAGACCAAACAAGTCGCCCAGCATACGTTTCTCGCGCCCCGCAACACGCGCGGCGAAAGGTTCTGGATAGATCGAGCGGGTGCGGGCAGGGACTGTGTCCGCAACGATGGCGTCAGGCTGGTTTTTCTCCGACATTCGAGCTTCTCCCGACTGATCTACTGATGATTCATCGCGCGATTTATTCCCGTGCGTCGATCCTTAATTGCTGTTGCAACGCGTCGTCAGGAGATGCGCTGCGACGCTTGTGCAAAGAAATACGTTTTCAATCGATCACGATCCCCGCCTTCGCCACCACTTGCCGCCACCGCTCAATGTCTTTACGCAAGAACGCTGAGAACTCATCCGGTGTGCTGCCTTCCGCATTCGCGCCGAGTTCTTGCAGGCGTTTCTTCACATCGGGTTCCTGCAGGGCGCGGCGGGTTTCGGCGGCGAAGCGCCGTGGGATGTCGCCCGCTACATTCGCCGGCATGAAGAGGCCGACGAACGAGCTTGCTTCGTAGCCGGGCAGCACTTCGGCAATCGCCGGGATATTGGGCGCGCTCGATGATCGTTCGGTGCTGGTGACACCCAGGCCACGAATTTTTCCTTGCTGCGTCAAGGGCAAGGCCGCCGAGAGGTTGTCGAAATAAAGCTCGACACGCCCGGCCATGATTTCGGTGAGTGCCTGCCCCGATCCTTTAAAAGGGATGTGGGTGAGTTTGGTTCCGGTCATCATCATGAAAAGTTCCGCGCTCAAATGCGGTGTGCCGCCCGCGCCCGAGCTGGCGAAGTTGTATTTGCCTGGATTCGCTTTGAGGAGGTCAATTAATTGCTGCAAGGTGGTGGCGGGGAGCGATGGGCTGGTGACGAGGATGTTGGGGAAGGTGGAGACCAGTGTTACCGCAGTGAAATCGGTGAGCGGGTTGTAGGGCGTCTTGGGGTTCACCGCTGGCCCGGCGGTATGCGTAGTGCCACCGCCCATCACCAACGTATAGCCATCGGCGGGAGCGCGTGCGACAAATTCCGAACCCACATAGCCGCCTACACCAGGCCGATTTTCGACGATGACGGTTTGCTTCCACGATTCGGTGAGCTTCTGCGCAAGCAACCTGCCGATGATGTCGGTGGCGCCGCCCGCAGCAAAGGGGATCACCATGCGTACTGGTTTAGAGGGATAAGTGGCCGCAGATGATTGAGCCAATGCGTTGAAATTGGTGAGTGAGCCCAAGGTCACTGCGACGAGGGCAAAGCGAAATCCAGTCAAGTTCATTTTGTTTCCTTGTTTGTTGCGGTGCGATTTGATCGCAAAGCGATAGGGGTTATTGCTTTTCCGCGACAGGTGCGGCGCCCGCCCAATGTCCAACATCGACGACGATACCTTCGGGCCCTTCGAATTTACTTTCGTAGAACGCCGCCCCCAGTTGAATGGTGTTTTTCTCTTTGCCGCCGGCGGCAATGACCTTGCGCATCGCCTCATCATTGTCTTCGGCCGAAAAGCCGATGTGCTCGATACCTCGTGCATGCGGCGCATTGGGCTGGCCCAGTGGCAGTACGGTGATGTTGAGTGTGCCATCAGTCAAATCAATCGCCCCGCGTTCGCGGCGCTGCGCGACGGTCATCTCGAAGGCGCTGATAAAAAATTGCGCCATGGCTTCCGGGTTCTCGGCGCGGTAGGCGATGTGTCGGATCTTGGCCATGCGGTTTCTCCTAGGCGGTCAGCGAATGGATACTGTAATCGCACTTTGGCGCGGTTGCTGAGCTTATTCGTGGTGATGGCGTCGGATTATTTTTTCGGTTGGAGCCGAGTCTCTGCGGCACGGCGAATTTCATGGTCTGCAAAAATGGACCAAACGATTTTTCCATGGAGAAAAGCATGAATATTCAAGAACGACGCGACAAGAATATCGAGGCAATGAAGGAAGAAGGTGTAGATCTCTTGTTGGGCTTTCATAACAACGGTCATTTCATTGAAAAGCCGAACGCGGGTGATGTTGTTATCTCATTTCAAGTCGGTGGGCGATTCGGTGGTGTTGCTGGGCTCGCGGCATGCCGGCCGCCTTCGAGACGGCGGTGCAAACTAAAAGCCGTTTGCGGCGAATAAAGGTCGCAATCGCCGCATTAAATGCGGCAAATAGCTTGCCTTTGCGGCGAATGCGACCCATAATCACCGCATGAATAGCGGCGATTACAACTATATTTGGCAAACGCCCGACTGGCCAACTTGGCGCTTCGACCTCGCTGCATTGGCACGCCCTTTATCTGAGGTGAGTCGCGCTCAGGGGCTGCTTGCGGGGCGCCTTTCGGATAGCGGTTTGACCTTAAGAAACCAAGCCAGTCTCATCGCGCTCACTGAAGACGCGATTAAAACCAGTGAAATCGAAGGTGAACATCTCAATGCGGCGTCCGTGCGCTCATCCGTAGCGAGACGTTTGGGTGTGGATATTGGCGCCTTGGCTGCAGTGGATCGTCATGTCGAAGGTGTCGTCGAAATGGTGCTCGATGCAACCTCAAACTGTTATGCGCCGCTCACGCAAGCGAGGTTGTTTGCTTGGCACGCGGGACTATTTCCGACTGGTTACTCTGGCCTTGACCCAATCAAAATCGGCGCTTGGCGTGATGACGCCACCGGTCCGATGCAGGTTGTATCCGGTCCGATTGGACGGCAAAAGGTTCATTTCGAAGCGCCGCCAGCGAATCGGCTTAGTGCCGAGATGGAGCGTTTCCTGGAATGGGCAAACGGCGCAACCAACGAACCACCACTGCTCAAAGCAGGACTTGCGCATTTGTGGTTCGTCACTGTGCACCCGTTCGACGATGGCAATGGCCGCATTGCGCGTGCCATTGGCGATTTTCTGCTCGCGCGCGCGGATGGCAGCCCGCAGCGTTTCTACAGTCTGTCGGCGCAGATCCAACTCGAGCGCAAGGCCTACTACGACCATTTGGAATGCACGCAGAAAGGCTCACTGGATGTTACCCAGTGGCTTGCCTGGTTCCTCGATGCGCTGCATCGAGCCCTAGACCACGCGCACCGCGCGACCGATAGCGTGCTCGCCAAGGCGCGATTTTGGCAAAAGTGGTCAACTTCCCCGCTGAACGAGCGACAGATAAAACTACTCAATCGACTGCTTGATGGCTTCGATGGCAAACTGACCTCCGGCAAGTGGGCGTCCATCGCCAAGTGTTCGCCGGATACGGCGCTGCGCGACATCAATGAATTGGTGTCGCTTGGCGTATTGCGCAAAACTGCGGCCGGTGGGCGCAGCTCTAGTTACGAGATGAACGACTGATCGATCAAGGTGCAGCCAGGTAGGCATAATTGGCCTTCTCTTAAGAAGGAGGCTTTGGATGAAAACCACGCTGCCTTTATTTTTCGCCTGTGCCTTCATCGCGGGCCTCGTCCACGCACAACCCTATCCCGCGAAACCCATCCGTCTCATCGTTGGCATTGCACCTGGTGGTGGGCTGGATGCATCGACACGTATTGTCGCGGGTGGCCTGTCGAAAACGATTAATCAGCAAGTGGTAGTTGAGAATCGTGCAGGCGCAGGGGGAACCATTGCCGCGGGTGCCGTGGCTGCTGCCGCGCCGGATGGCTATACGCTGCTCTACGGTTCCACGTCGTTGATGATCGCGCCAGGTATTTACGAGAATCTTTCATTCGATCCGGTAAAAAGTTTCACCGCGGTCGCGGGCACGGTGACCGATCCCTTGACTGTTTCGGTCAATCCCAACTTCGCCGCGCGCACTACTGCCGAATTGATTGCCTTGGTCAAAGCGAATCCGGGCAAGTTCAGCTATGGCTCTCCCGGTGTCGGCACGGTGCATCACTTGGCAATGGAGTCATTCAAATCGGCGGCGGGGCTGCAAATCGTTCACGTCCCATATAAAGGTGCTGCGGGGTACGTCCCCGATTTAATCGCGGGGGTGTTGCCGATCGCGATGGTCAGTGTCGCGGCCGCATTGCCGCAGGCCAAGGCGGGAAAAATTCGCGTCATCGCAATAACCAGTCCCGGCAGACTGCACATTGCGCCCGAGTGGGCATCGCTTGCGGACACCGTGCCCGGGTTCGATATGCCCTCGGTGCAATTCGTCGTCGCGCCGGCGGGAACGCAGGCGAGCATCGTCAGTCGCCTGAGCGAGGCATTGAAAACGGCGCTTGCACTGGAGGAAACCCGCCGCTCGTTCGACGCGGTAGGCGGTGTGCCCGAGCACGTGCCGCCCGATATATTGGCGATACGCATCCGTGACGGTGTGGTCCGCTGGGCGACAATAGCGAAACAATCTGGAGCACAGCCATGAAAATTTCCGAAGTCACCGTACGCCGCTTCAATGCGGGCGTTGCCGTGCCAGATTTATCGGTGGGGCGCGAGACCTTGATTGTTGAGATTCGTACCGACGAAGGTCAATCGGGTCTGGGTTTCATTTATTCGAACGTTGCCGCGCATGGCACCGCGGGCGATTTGCTCGCGCGTTACATCCGCGGCAATTTGCGCAATTTGTTGCTCGGGCAGAACCCCTTGCACACTGAGAGCATCTGGCGCTTGATGTATCAATCCACTTGGCGGCAGGTACGTGGGCGTTTTGGTTTGATGTGCCTCTCCGGGGTAGATCTGGCACTGTGGGATTTGAAGGGCAAGATCGCCGGCGTGCCGGTGTGCGATTTGCTTGGCGGGCGGCGCGAGCACATCCCCACTTATTGCACCGCGGGCTTTCACATGGAGCCCGACAAGCTCGGCCAGGCGGCGGCGAAACTGGTGAAGCATGGCCATCGAGCGCTGAAATTGCGCGCATCGTTTCCTGCCACCTCGTTGAAGGATGCGGTCGCACGGGTGCGAGCGGTGCGCGAAGCGGTGGGGCCAGGTGTGAAGATCATGGTGGATGTGAACGGCACTTGGAGCGCCGATATCGCCATCCAGCAACTCAAAAACTGGGAACCCTACGATGTCTACTGGCTGGAAGAGCCGGTGCCGGTAGATGACATTCCCGGCTACGTGAAGGTGCGTAGCCGCGCGGGCCATACGCGTATTGCCGGTGGCGAGAATCACGCCGGCATCGCCGAGTTCAGGCAACTGATCGACGCAGGTGCTGTCGATATCGCGCAGCCCAGCCACTTGGCCACCGGCGGCCTCACCGATTGGTTAAAAGTGAACGCCTATGCCGCGGCGCGCAGCGTACCGGTATCGCCCTGGCAGTTCCCCGAGGTCAACACGCACACCGCAGCGGCATTTCCCAATGTGATGTGGATCGAATATGTCGCGCCGCGTAGCGAATTACAAGGGCACGAGTTGTTCAAGACGCCCATGTTCGAGGAAGTAGTCACCGATGAGGGCGTTTGCTTGAAGACGCCGCTACTGCCGGGGTTTGGCTTCGCGCTTGACGAGGAAGTGGCGGCGCGGATCCTTATTAAGGAATAGGGGCAGGTGGGTGAGCAGTCGGATTCGTCGCGCTTAATCCAACCGAATACCCGTAATGCGAATCAACTCCGCCGCCGCCTCGCGGTCGGCTCGCAGGAACTTCGCGAACTCCTCGGAAGTATCAGCAATCGGGTCGAAAGCTTGGCCAATAATGTTCTTTTCACGAAACGCAGGGATGGCGGCGATACGCGCGATCTCGCGTTGAATGCGGTCGCGCGCATCGCGTGGCAGACCAGTGGGCCCCATCAAACCGAACCACACGCGTGTATCGATGCCGGTTAGGCCTTGTTCAATCAAGGTGGGAATGTCGGGCATCACGGGCGAGCGCTTATTGCCGCTGACGCCGATGATGCGCAGTTTTCCCGATTGGTGAAACTGCGGAAAACTTCCCAGGCCGAGGTAGGTGAGGTGCGTCTCCCCTGCGAGCAGCGATTGCAATAACGGCGGCGGTCCTTTGAATGGCACGTGCGTGAGCTCCACGCCATCTTTTTTACGTAACCATTCCATCAACAAATTTGCCGTGGTGCCCGCGCCCATCGAGGCATAGTTAAACGCGCCGGGTTTGGCCTTGCCCACCGCCATTAATTCACGAAAATCTTTTACGCCAAGCAAGGGATGGGCTACCAATGCGAGGATAGTAAATACCACATTGGTAATAGGTTCGAAGTCCTTCACAACATCAAAGGGCAGTTTGTTGTATAGGTGAGGCAACATCGATTGGGTGCGATCCACGAGGCAAACGGTGTAACCATCGGGCGTGGCGCGCGCGCAACCATCGAGCGATATCACGCCGTTGCCGCCGGGGCGATTCTCGGTAATCCATGCCTGGCCGGTGGCGTTGGTGATTTCCTGGCCGAATTGGCGGAACACGCCATCCACCGGCCCGCCTGCGGGAAAGGGCGAAATCATGCGTATGGGTTTGGCAGGGTAGCCCTGCGCATGCGCGCCCGTTGCCAAGGCGAATAGGGCAATCAAACCAAGCGCCAACGGTGTCAATGCCTTCTGCATACGTTCCCTAATGTTGTTCACGGCGTTTTCGTCAGGCCGCAGCTTTTTCCTTGGTTGACTGCGACGCGCTCGTTCCCAGCGTACGCCAATCCGTGCCCTTGGGCACCATGCCCTCGAAGGCCGCTAGACTCACGTGCGCGGGGCACGACGGGTCAATGCCAATTACCTTGCCACTATCGCGAAATTGCTTCACCGCATCCAGCATCAGGCGGCGAAACTCCACTATAGCCAAATCGCTGGCACCCAGCCGATCGCGTGAACGATCCACAATCGGCGCCATCGATTCCCACATCGCCATATCCTGATTGGGGATGCCGTGTATGCCGGTGAAATTACCCAGTTTCATAGCGTTACGATCCTGCTGGTAATCGTTGCCGCGATTGCGCAGCTTGCGGTAATCGGCATCTAAGTCGATGCCCGGCTGCGCGGCGCAGAATTTCCGCCACGCTTCCTGATCGATGCCGGGGCCTTCATCGCTCCAGGCCATGAAGTAGTACATGGTGTTGAAGTTATCCAACGGCACATTCATCAACGCCACGTTGTACTGATTGTTTGGTGGGATCAGCGCGGTGAATGGCGCGATGAATTCAGTGATGCGCACGTAATCCTGCGTGGCCGCGTTTTGAATGGGCCGGCGAATCGCCGCATAACGAAAGCCATAGTTGGTTGCCTGCGCCTGAAAGCGCGGCGCTTTGTCGGTGGTGGGCCGCGCCCAGGTGTTGGCAGTGGCCTTGGTGCCGCCATCGACACGCGCGGCTTGAATATCCGAGGCGTGCAAATTGGAGCTATGCGCCGAATCGATGCCACCCTCCAGCGTCTGCGCCCAGTTGGCGCCAGCGTGCATTTTGACAATACTGATGCGCGTGTCGGGTGACGGCGCCCAGGCGGGCATTTGAAAATCGGGCATCTCGGCGGCAGGACCCATGTAGATCCAGATATAGCCACCGCCTTCGCGTGCCGGGTAGGCTTTGTGCTTGGTCTTTTTCGCCAAGTCGCTTGCTTGCGGTTCAGAGGGCATCTCCAGCACCGTGCCCTCGATATCGAACTTCCAACCGTGATACAGGCAGCGTAAGCCCCCGTCTTCATTGCGCCCATAAACCAGAGACGGCCCCCGGTGCGGGCAGTGTTCGTCGAGCACACCGACGCGGCCTTCGGAATCGCGAAACACCACCAGCTCCTCGCCGAGTAACTTCGCGCGCACCGGTTTGCCATCGGCTTCGGGCACTTCCTCGGCCATGCACAGCGGCAGCCAGTGCCGGCGCATCAATTGGCCCATGGGCGCATCGCCTTCGACCAGACATAACAATTGATTTTCTTCGGAAGTGAGCATGGGTTCTCCGGCGCAGGTGGTATTTGACGTAATGCGTATGGACTCGACGAGACAATGGCGGTTTCTCGGGCCGCCTGATATACTTAGGTTCCTAAGTAAATAATCATACACCCAAACGTGATTCCCCTCAAGATCGTCCGCGCCGAGCCGCTCGCGCAGGGTATCCAATTATTCGACCTGCGCGACCCCAGTGGGGCCGTGTTGCCCGAATTCACGCCGGGCGCGCACCTGGTGCTGCGCACGCCAAACGGCCTGTCGCGTAAGTACTCGTTATGCAACGATGCGGCGGAGCGTGATCGTTACGTGATCGGCGTCAAGCGCGAGGCGGCGGGGCGCGGCGGCTCGATGAATCTGGTCGATAGCGCGAAAGTCGGCGACATGATCGAAGTAACGCCGCCGGAGAACGCGTTTCCCTTGCACCCTGGCGCGAAGAATTTCATCTTTATCGCCGGTGGCATCGGCATCACGCCTATCATGGCCATGATTCGTCACTTGGTTTCCTCGGACCGCGGGAACTTTAAGCTTTATTACCTGACGCGCGATGCGGCGACCACGGCGTTTCTGAATGACCTGTCATCGACCGAATTGAGAGCCAAGGTGAACATTCATCATGACCAAGGCGACCCGGCAAACTCCTTCGATCTTTGGCCGGTACTGGAAAAACCTGACCCCGCGCATATCTACTGCTGTGGCCCGCGTCCACTGATGGATGCGGTGCGCGATATGACGGGTCATTGGCAGCATGCGCAAATCCACTTCGAGAGTTTTCTCGATGCGGAACAAACGCGTGCGGTGGATAACAAACCGTTTCGCCTACGCTTGGCGCGCTCGAACGCTGTGCTCGAGGTGCGGTCGGATCAATCCATCATTCAGGCGATGCGCGCCAATGGTTTCGATGCGCCCACCTCCTGCGAGAGTGGCACCTGTGGCACCTGCCGTACTGCCTTGCTCGAAGGCGAAGCGGACCATCGCGACCTGGTGCTGATGGATGAAGAGCAGGCAAGTCAAATCATGATCTGCGTGTCGCGCGCGCGCTCGGCTGAGTTGGTGGTCGATCTGTGAATTCCAATGTAAGAACGAACCCAAATCGAAAATTGCGCATGGGTGTGCTGGGCCTGGGTCGCGGCTTCACCCTGATGTTGCCGACGCTGCGGCTCGATCCGCGCATCGAGCTGGTGGCCTGTGCTGACCCGCGCGAAGCGGCACGCGCGCAGTTTGCGAGCGAATTCGGCGCGCGCGCCTACGCCAGTGTCGAGGAATTGTGCAATGACAAAGACGTGGAGGTGGTCTATGTCGCCACGCCGCATCAATATCACGCGGCGCATACCTGCCTCGCGGCGAAAAAGGGCAAACATATTCTGGTTGAAAAACCCATGGCGCTGGCGGTGCACGAGTGCTTGGCAATGATCGCTGCAGCGCGCAAAGCCGGCGTGCAACTAATTGTCGGCCATAGCCACAGTTTTGATGCGCCGATTCAACAAGCACGGCATATCATTGCCAGCGGCGGCGTCGGCAAGGTGCGCATGATCAACGCGTTTTATTACACCGATTTTCTCTATCGCCCGCGCCGGCCGGAGGAACTCATCACCCATGAAGGTGGCGGTGTGTTGTTCAACCAAGCTTCGCACCAGATCGATGTGGTTTGTTTTTTGGCGGGAGAGAAGGCACAAACGGTGCGTGCCATGACCGGCGCCTGGGACCCCACGCGCCCTACCGAAGGCGCCTACAGCGCCATGCTGGCGTTTGAGGGCGGCGCATTCGCCACGTTGGTCTACAGCGGCTATGCGCATTTCGATTCGGACGAATTTCGCGGCTGGGTGGGTGAGGGCGGGCAAATGAAAGATCCGGCGCGGCATGGCGACGCACGGCGCGCGTTGGCCGAGGCCACAGACAAGGAGACCGAGGCACGCATGAAAGCCGAAGGCAACTATGGCGGCGACGCTTATAAGCCAAATGAAAGGGTGCCTGCCCACCACGCGCATTTTGGTGAAGTGATCGTTAGTTGTGATCGTGCTGATTTGCGGCCAGTTCCCGAGGGCGTGATGATTCATGGCGATGGTGAACGTCGTTTAGATAAAGTGCCATTGCGCGAAGCGCCCCGAGCCGAAGTGATTGACGAACTAGTGGGGGCAATTTTCGAAGGTCGCGCGCCGTTACACAGCGGTGAATGGGCGCTGGGGACCATCGAGGTGTGCCTGGCCATGTTGCGCTCGGCGCGCACCGGGGGAGAGGTCAAATTAAAAAATCAGATCGCCATAAAAAACCAGCTGCCGCCTCGGGCGAATTAGCCCCGGTATTGCGGCACTGGCGCGAGGCCGTGCCTGATGACCGCATCGCCCACCTGGTAAAAGATGCCACCCGTGCCCTGGTGCGCGCGTTGCAAGATCGGCTTGCCGAACATGCAGTGTCCTTCGGTCACTGGACTTATCTTCGCATTCTGTGGGTGAAGGACGGCCTCACGCAACGCCAGTTGAGTGATGAGGCGGGCGTGATGGAGCCCACCACCGTCACCGCCATCCGCGCCATGGAAGAACTGGGTTACGTTGCGCGCCGCCAACTGCCCGAGAACCGCAAAAATATCTATGTTTATCTCACGCCCAAGGGGCGCGCCCTTGAGGGCAAGCTTGTCCCCTTGGCCGAAGAGGTCAATCACCTTGCCCTTGCCGGGACGAAAAAAAGCGACGTCAGGACCACGCGCGACGTCTTGATGGCCATGATCGAGAATCTGGCTAGGCGCCCGTAACGTTTTTTCCTTCGTCGGCTGTAACCTTTCGCTACCCTGCACCGAATTAACCATGAGGGACAAATTTGCCGGAATCTCTAAACGCAGGCGAAGAAACGCTAAAAGCGCTGCTGGTTCGCGGTCTGGCGGGAGATTCCATCGCCTATCGGGAGTGCCTTCGCCAGGTGAGTGCGCGCTTGCGCGGTTTTCTTCGCAGGCGCTTGGCTGCCAGCCCCAACGATGTCGAGGATTTGCTACAGGAAATTTTGCTCGCCGTGCATACGCAACGACACACTTACGACGCAACGCAGTTGCTCACCCCCTGGCTTTATGGCATCGCGCGCTATAAGTTGATCGATCACTATCGCCGCCACGCGCGCAGTGACGCACTCAACGAGCCGCTTGACGACGAACGCGAGTTGCTGGCCGTTGAGAGTAACGACCCCGGCGATGCGCGCCGTGACGTTTTCGCGATGCTCGATGCCTTGCCGCCCAATCAGCGCTTGCCAATTTTGCACACCAAAATCGAAGGTCTGTCGGTGGCCGAAACGGCGCGTCTGACCGGCATGTCGGAGTCCGCGGTTAAGGTCGGCGTGCACCGCGGTCTGAAAGCGCTTTGCGCGCGATTTGGCGACAAGCAATGAACACCGACGGATTGATTCGAATGCTGGCCACCAATGTCGAGCCCGTTGATGCGCGTGCCGCCACGCGGCGTTATGTCGCGGCAATCGCGGTGGGACTGGTTGGCGCGGTGGCGCTGCTTGTATTACTCCTGGGCGTTCGCCAGCAATGGCCTGAAGATGTCCAACTGGCGCGCTTCTTGGGCAGATTGCTGTTTCTTGGATTGCTCTTTGCCGCCGCCTGGTTTGCCTGTGCCCGCCTGTCGCGTCCCGGTGCTTCACTGGCATGGGTGCGCGTTACGCTGGCGGCGCCCCTCCTGGGTATTTGGATGGTGGCGGCCCTGATGCTCGCGCAGGCGGCGCCAGCAGAGCGCGAGTTATTGTTATTTGGCGGCAGTTGGCGCGCCTGCCCTTTTTATATTGCCTTGTTCTCCGTGCCGGTATTTATTGCCGCGTTCTGGGGGATGCAAGGTTTTGCGCCGACACGGCTGCGTGCGGCGGGCGCGGCAGCGGGGCTTTTGGCCGGTGTCTCGGGCGCGCTGGTCTACACTTTGTATTGTCCGGAAATTGCACCGCCCTTTGTGGGCATTTGGTATGTGTTGGGCATGTCGATACCTGCCGTGCTGGGCGCCGCCCTGGGCCCGCGGTGGTTGCGTTGGTAGCGTGAATTGGAGTTGGTCAAGATGCGAACCCAAATAAAAAATCCCAGTGACCCAGATTATTGCAATCTGGGTCGTCGAAGTGTCATTGCCATGCACGGTGGCGCCTGATATGCACGCCACCCTGCCCCTATTGGATAAACGCGGCTTTCCCGAGGTTCGCCGCGCGGTGTTGGATACCTTGCAGGTCAACCTGGGGTATCGCTGCAATCAGACCTGTTTACATTGTCACGTCAATGCGGGGCCAACCCGCACCGAGATGATGGACGATGCAACCGTTGCCGATGTGCTGGCGTACCTACGCGCCGCGCCGGTGCGCGTGCTCGATGTCACTGGTGGCGCGCCCGAGTTGCATCCACGCTTTCGCGAACTGGTTATCGCCGCGCGCAAGGAAGGTGTGCGCGTGATTGACCGCTGCAACCTCACCATTCTGGAGGAGCCCGGTCACGAGGATCTCGCCGAATTTCTCGCGCGTGAAGGCGTCGAGATCACCGCGTCGCTGCCTTGTTACACCGAAGAGTTGGTCGATCGTCAGCGCGGCAAGGGCGTGTACGAGCAAAGCGTGCAGGCGTTGCGCCGCCTCAACGCATTGGGCTACGGCGCGCCGGATGGCAAGCTCATCCTCAATTTGGTCTACAACCCGCAGGGGCCGTCACTGCCGCCGCCGCAGGCCGCATTGGAAGCCGATTACCATCGCGAACTGGGCGAACGGCATGGCATCCAATTCAATCATTTGTTTGCCCTGGCAAATCTGCCGATTGCCCGCTTTGGCTCGACACTGATCTCCAAGGGTCAATTCAACGGATATATGAAACTCCTGCGCGATTCGTTTCGCGCCGAGAATCTGGAGACTCTCATGTGCCGAAATCTCATTTCAGTGGATTGGCAGGGCTGGGTCTACGACTGCGATTTCAATCAAATGTTGGGCCTGCCGTTGCAAATCGAAGGTAAGCCGCGCCAGAAACTGCGCGACCTCATAGGCCGGAATCTCCAGGACAACGCCATCGTCGTGCGCGACCACTGCTACGGCTGCAGCGCTGGACAAGGCTCAAGCTGCGGCGGCGCGCTGCAAAGTTAGAACCGATAGATGGAATTCACTTTCGCCGCCGCCTTCTGGGGCTTTTTGCTGCTCTACGGTGTCGCCATGTACCTGTTGTCGCCGCACAGCGTCACCATCGCGGGCTTTTTCCGCGGTGAGGACGAAGCAGGACGCCCGGCCAGTGAGTGGATGTTGATGTGCAGCATCTTCATCAGTTGGATATTTGCCAAATCGGTGACCAATGCCGCCAACCTTGGGGCGAGCCACGGCATCGTGGGTGGGCTTGCCTACGCCTGTTATTGGTTATCCATTCCCCTCGCGGGCTGGGTGATCTACCGCCTGCGCACGCGGCATGGCGCCACCGGTCTGGTGCCATTCCTATTGCAACGTTATGGCCGCGCCGCGGCGCTGGCCTTCTCCGCGGCCATTCTGATTCGTTTGTACAACGAAATCTGGAGTAACTCCTCGGTGGTGGGCGCCTATTACGGCGCGCCCGGCAGCGGTGCGTTTATCGGCGCTGCCGTGCTATTTACGCTGGTGACCTTGATCTACAGTCTCAAAGGTGGCCTGCGCAGTTCGATCGTCACCGATGTGTTGCAGGCGGTGTTGTTCGTCGCGGTGATGGCCGCCGTGCTGTTGATCGTTCTCCCCAAACATGGTGTTGCCACGTTGCTTGGTGTTGGCGTATTTCGCCTCGATGCCGGGCTCGATCTGGTATTGGTGGCATTGCTACAGGTGTTCTCCTACCCATTTCACGATCCGGTGCTCACCGACCGCGGTTTCATCACCCGCGAAAAAACCATGCTGCGCGCCTTTATCGTCGCGGGCGTGCTTGGCTTCGTTTGCATCTTTGCCTTCAGTCTGGTGGGCGTACATGCGCGCTTGGAAAATCTACCTTCGGGTGACAACATGCCCGGCGCGGTGGCGCTGGCCTTTGGCGTTGTGCCCTACTTCCTCATGACCGCGGTGATGATTATGGCAGCGGGCTCCACCGTCGATTCGACCTTTGCCTCGCTCTCCAAATCTATTGGGCAGGAGTTGCCAATGTTGGCTAAATTCGAGTTGAAGCGCCCGGTCATCGTGGGCATGTGGGCGATGGTGATATTTGCCATATTGGGCAACCTGCCGATGGTAGCCGGCACCGATATTCTCAAAGCCACCACGGTCAGCGGCACCATGGTGATGGGATTGGCGCCAATATTCTTGCTCGCGGGTCTGGTGCGCTATTCGCCGTGGAGCTTTCACCTCGCATTCTGGCCTGGCATTGCCCTGGGCACGGCGCTCGCCGCGGGTTGGATTCCGGCCTCCTGGGGAATTGGCGATGGGAAATATGCGTTACTGCTGGGCGTCAATTTGTACGGCCTGATGTTATGCACCGCCGGGTTTTTGCTGCCGCTATGCGTAAACAGCGTGCGCGCATCAGGCAGCAATGAGCACGCCAGGGCGTAGCTGTCCGCTGCATTACCGCTACAACGCGCAGGATATCGGGCAAGGCGATCCTATCGATGCCGACGTGTTGTATGTGGTGGGTGGCCTCTATGGCAATCCCTATGCCTTGGATTCGGTGCTGGAACTGGCTTCGCGTGAACTGGGGCAGGTGCGCATCGTCTTCAACGGCGATTTTCACTGGTTCGATGTCGATGCCGCGCTGTTCGCCGACATCGACCGCCGCGTGATGCAACACGCCGCCACGCGCGGCAATGTGGAGACGGAATTGGCATTGCCCGCGGGCGATGCGGGCTGCGGTTGCGGTTACCCCGATTGGGTGAGCGACGGCGAGGTGGCGCGCTCCAATGAAATTATGAATACGCTGCTTCGCGTGGCCAGTGAGTTTCCCCAGGCCATGGCGCGCTACGCGAATTTGCCGATGCACCTTGGCGCAAGAGTGGGGGATCTGCGCATCGCCATTGTGCATGGCGATGCGCAGTCGCTGGCGGGCTGGGCGTTCTCGCAGGAGAATTTACTCGCCTCGCCCGAGGATGTCGCACAGATGCTTGGGCAAGTGGCTGCGGATGTCATCGCCTGCACGCATACCTGTTTGCCGGTGGCACAGCGATTCGAGACATCGTCCGGCCAGCGATGCTTAATCAACAATGGCGCGGCCGGCATGCCCAATTTTGCTGGCGACTTACGCGGACTGGTGACTCGCATCGCACCGAGTGCGTCGCCACTGGCCTTATATGGCGCAGGGGTGCAAGGCATGCGAGTTGAGGCACTACCGGTGGATTGCGGTGGCAAGAGGTGGCTTAGCCATTTCGATGAATTATGGCCAGCAGGCTCGCCCGCGTCGGTTTCCTATCGCCAACGTATTGCCGCAGGGCCGTCTTACCGGGTTGCGCAGGCCACGCGCGAGGGTTTTAATAGCGTACGGCCAAGTCAAATGGTAGGGAAGGCAGGCGGGAAATGAAAAAAGTAAACCAATATGCGTTGCCTGAATGTATTTTGATTTGATATGCGATTCTCGCGACTCCCTTTAGTGCTTGCCGTGTTCGCGTTGTGCGCCTGCGCAGCGCAACGCGCTACGCTTGACAGTGGGTCCGAAGTCGCACGGCTCGCGCCCGACCCGAGCAAAACGCCCGAGGCCGTCATTCAGGTCTACGGCGCGCGCACGGTTGGCGCCAAGGGCGTGTTCGGCGTGCATACCTGGGTTGCGGTTAAACCCCATGGCGAGAGGGCCTATACCGTTTATGAAGTGATCGGCTGGCGGCAGCGTTATGGCGCCTCGCCAGTGGTGATTCACCAGCGCACGCCCGATGCGCGTTGGTTTGGCGCGCAGCCCGAATTGATCGCCTACCGGCGCGGCAAGGGAACCGAGGAACTCATCGCGAAAATTGACAAAGCCGCGCGTGAGTATCCCTGGGCCAATGAATACAGCGTCTGGCCCGGCCCGAACTCGAACACCTTCACCGCGTGGATCGGACGCGCCGTGCCGGAACTTCGTCTTGATCTTCCGCCCACGGCAATCGGCAAGGATTACTCGGGGAGCAAAGTGCTCGGCGCGGCCCCTAGCGGCAGCGGATTGCAGTTCAGCCTTTTTGGTCTGTTTGGGCTCACCGCCAGCCCGGTTGAAGGTATCGAACTCAACCTGCTCGGGCTCACGCTGGGGGCGAATCCCTTCGATTTTTCGCTCAAGCTGCCGTTGGTCGGCAGGGTCGGTTTCGAGCGCGCGTTCGATACCAAGTAGACCGCATTCATCTTCCGCCGGGCACCGGTTTTCCGGATAACTTGACATGGTGAAAATTTCGGTCGATACTAAACCTTATGGTTAAGTATTCAGAAAAAGCGCTCGACGGCATTTTCGCGGCATTGGCCGACCCGACCCGGCGCGAGGTCGTCAAACAACTCTCGCAGGGCAGCCGGCCGGTGAGCGAACTAGCGCGCCGGTTCGACATGTCCTTGCCAGGTTTCATGAAGCACCTGGGCATTCTGGAGAGCGCCGGCCTGATCGAGCGGGAAAAAGAGGGCAGGGTCGTCAACTGCACTCTTGCCACGGCGCCCATGAAGGAAGCCTCCGAGTGGCTCACTCAAACCCGCGAATTTTGGGAAAAACGTCTGGATTCTTTAGCAAGATTTCTATATCACCAAGAGGAGATAGCAGCATGGCAACCACCGAAACAAAGCCGTCGATCGCCATCAACCGCCAGTTCAACGCCTCGCCCGACAAAGTCTGGCGCGCGCTCACGCAGCCGGAAATGATCAAGCAATGGATGGGCCCGAGCGACGAGTTCAAAACCCCGGTGGCCGAAGCCGATGTGCGCGTAGGCGGGCGCTACCGCATCGTGATGCATGCGCCCAATGGCGATGAATACGAGGTAAGCGGGGTGTATCGCGAAGTGGTGCCTAACAAAAAGCTTGTTTATACCTGGGCATGGAAATCGACACCCGATCAGGAATCGTTAGTGACGATTGAATTGAGCGCCGCAGGCAAAGGCACCGAATTTGTATTGCGGCACGAACAGTTCATCGACGAAGGCACGCGCGATCATCACAATCAGGGCTGGAATGGATGCCTGGCGCGGTTCGAAAGAGCGGTTGCTTAATTGCCAGGGAGTTCACCATGAAAGCCAAAACTATAGTTTCGAAGGATCAATGGCTCGACGCGCGCCTGCGCCATCTGGCGCGGGAGAAGGAACTCACGCGTCTGCGCGATGAAATTTCGCGCGAGCGGCGCGAATTGCCTTGGGTTGCGGTCGAAAATAATTATGTGTTCGATACGCCCACCGGCAAACGCAGTCTCGCCGAGTTATTTGCCGGACGCGAGCAGTTGCTGGTGTATCACTTCATGCTCGGGCCCGAATGGAGCGAAGGATGCAAAAGTTGCTCCTTCTGGGCGGATAACTTCAATGGTATCGACATTCATTTGCAGCATCGCGATGTCACCCTGCTAGCCATATCCAGCGCGCCCTTGGCGAAGATCGAGGCTTACAAGAAGCGCATGAGCTGGAGTTTCGAGTGGGTCTCCTCGCATGGCAGCGATTTCAATCGCGATTTTCAGGTCTCTTTCACCAAAGAGGAATTGGCCAAGGGCGACGTCTATTACAACTACCAGATGAGGAAATTTCCCGCCGATGAAGCACCGGGCATCAGCGTATTTGCCAAGGACGATTTAGGGAAGGTTTATCACACCTATTCCTGTTATTCGCGCGGCTTGGATATGTTGAATGGCGCCTATCATTTTCTCGATTTGGTGCCCAAGGGGCGCGATGAAGAAGGGCTGCCTTATGGGATGGCGTGGGTTCGGCACCACGATAAATACACGGATTGAGCGCAACGTTCTGGCAATAATTCGCGCAATGCGTGACACCGGTTTTATTCGACCAAGTCGGCGCCGCGTATCCGGTCGATCAAGGCCCAGGCGTTTTCCGGCGCCGAATCGCCACGCCAGGCGACAAATCCGTCAGGGCGGACCAGCACCATCCGGCGCGCATAGAGTTCGCTGCAATCAGGCGACCCCTTTACAACGGTCAGTGGCAAGCCGCGCGCTTTGGCCGCACTGACAAGCGGTTGGGCGGCATCCGCATCCGCCCAATTGAGCAACACAAAGCCGCGACCAAATATATCCAAGATGGAACGTTCTTCGCCCGCCAGCCACGCATGCGGTGCGCGCGAGCCGGGCCGCGCGGTCTGCGTGTAGGTGGTGGATTCGGTGGGCGGCTCGGGCGTGCCATCGGGCCAGGCGATGGGCGAGCCTTCGTAGCGATAGCCCAACTCGACACCGGGGTTGATCTCGATGCGATGCAAATTGCGCGCGAGGATCACATCGCGCACCCGCTGGCGAGCGGCCTCACCCTCGGGCGTGTCGTCATTGATCTCGGGGGATAGCGGCAGCCCGCGAGCGCCCGCCATATTGGCGCGTGCTTCCTCGATGGTGCGCAGGCCAATGGGGCGGCGCTCGGCGTCGTAACTCGCCAGTAGCGAAGGGCCCGCCCAACCGGCAATTGTGGCTTCCAACTTCCATGAAAGATCCAGCGCATCACCGATACCGGTGTTCATACCAAAGCCGCCGGAGTTGGTGAGCTGATGCGCTGCATCCCCCGCAAGAAACACGCGTCCGGCGCGATAACGTTCGGCGATGACCTGGCGTCGCGTCCAGATAACAATGGCGGTGACCTTGAAATCGAAATCGGCGCCTACCGCCTCGCGAATCCGGCGCGCGGCATCTTCATTGGAGGGTTGGTAGTCGGGGCCGAAATCCTCGGTGGATAAGCGCCACTGGCGTTTGCCATCAATGGTGGTGAGCAGGCCGCCCCCTGTTTTACGCAAGGGGTGGAACATCAACACCGGGCCTTTATCGTGCACGGAAAATAAATCGTCGCATTCGAAAAACATGTTCATGCTGCGCGTGGATTTCTCGATGCCGATGCTCTCGATGCCCACGGCGCTACGAACGAAACTTCCCGCGCCATCGCAACCGACCAGATATTGGGCGGTAATTTTCTCCGTCTTCCCTGTGACCGCATCGCTAACGGTTACAGTCACTTGTTCAGTGCTTTGTTCGATCGCCACGACCTTGTTTTGGTGACGCATCCGCACCGAGGGCTGCGAGATGGCAAAGCGCTTTAGGATCGGATCGAACAAGGTCTGCGCGCAGCGCTCGCGCGGTTCCGGCCCGTAAGGCCAGGAATTGGTGCCGGGGCCAGGCGCGGTGAATTTAAAAACCTCCTTGCCGTGTAGCGACGTGGCATAGAGCGAGACGCGAGGAAAATCGCGCGGGATCGCCGCGGCACGCACCTCGTCTGCAATGCCCCAGCGGCGGCAAAATTCCATGGTGCGCGAACCCACGGTAAGCATCTTGGGCTGCGGGATGCTGCCATCCGATTGCTCCAGCACCAGGCAGGAAACCCCGCGCCAGCCCAGGTCTGCAGCGAGCGCGAGGCCTACTGGCCCGCCGCCGACGATGATGACCGGATAATCCGCGTTCATTGCCGTGGCAGACAACCGGTGCCTGCGTTAAGTGTAAAAGTTAAAGATTGCATCAGCGAGATGCCCGCTCTACGCTGCCACAGAGGGATTTCACATGTCGTGCTGGAATATCTGCGATCACCGGATTCTCCAGGATGCCAATGCCGGGTATGTTGACCGCGGCCACATCGCCAGGACGAAGATTCACCACCCCACGCACCTTGATCTTGGGATTGTTATCGACGCGATCGGCGAATTCGGGCGAAGGCGGCAATTGGCCCGGAGTGCCGGTGCAAATGACATCGCCCGCCCGCAGACCTACGCCGGTAGATAGGTAGGCAATGATCTTCTCCACCGAGAACAATAGATCGTCGAATAACCCGCGTTGGCGCTCGATGCCATTGATGGTGCCAATCACCATCCCTCCCTTGTAGCTATATTCATCGCGTGTAATGAGCCAAGGGCCAAAGCTGCCCGAGCCTTCGAAATTTTTGCCCAGGCCAAACTGCCGGTTGTGCCCCTGAAACTCGCGCAGCGAACCTTCGTTGAAACACGAATAGCCGGCAACATGCTCGAGCGCGCGCTCAACCGGAATGTGCCGACCCGGTGTGCCGATGACCACTGCGAGCTCGGCTTCGGGATCGAAGGCCTTGGCCACGCTGGGGTCGGGACACAACAGCGGCTGCTTATGGCCAACCATGGTGCCGGGCACGCGAACGAACACATGCGGATATTTATCCGAGGTGGGCAGGCCGGTTTCTTCGATATGGCTCTTGTAGTTCAGCGCCATCGCCCAGATGGCGTGTGGGTCGGGCACCACCGGGTCGAGCTCGACCTCGTTCATGTTGTAGTCGGCAGATATACCTCTAGCCGCGGCCTCTGCTTGGCGTAAGCCCTCTTCCCCCATACCCAGCAGCGCTTTCATGCTGCGCGGCAACTCTGGCGCATGGCGCGGCAATGCCACGAAGCGTGTGTCATCCAGCATGACGCCAATGCCGTTGTCCGATTTCGCGTGATAGGTGATGAGTCGCATGGTGTCGTCCTCCAAGGAATTGTCGCGCCGTGAGTGTTGTGTCGCGATGTATCGCGCGCCTTGCGGTATTCTAGTTTTGTTTGCGAAAACCAGAGGAAAGCAACATGAAAAACGCCGCGTTGTTCAGCTTGTCAATCGCTCTATCGAGTTCAGTTTGGTCGCAAGGCTATCCGGCGAAACCAGTGCGCATGGTGCTCGCTCTCGGTGGCGGTGCTGAAATCGCCGCGCGGGCATTGGGTGAGAAGCTCACCGCCAGCATGGGCCAGCCGTTTGTCGTCGAAGCGATGCCGGGTGCGGGTGGCGCGGTAGGCGCCGAGACCGCGGCACGCGCCGCGCCCGATGGTTACACCATCTTGCTCGCCACACCCAACACCCACGTGTATCGCCCCTACATCGTGAAAAACATGACCTACGATCCGGTCAAGGATTTCACCCCCATCGCAAAATTCACCGACACCATTAGCTGCGTGGTGGTTAGCTTTTCCTTTCCCGCGAATACACTCCTTGAGCTGATCGACTATGCCAAACGCAACCCCGGCAAATTGTCTTACGGCTCCACCGGCATCGGCACGGGCCATCACCTCAACCTCGAGCACATGATGCAATTGACCGGTGCCAACATTGTCCACGTGCCCTACAAAGGCGGAAATCAGCAAAATCAAGATCTGCTCAGCGGTCAAGTGCCGGCCGGTGGCGCCATTCTCGCGACAGTGACGCCGCTGATAAAGGCGGGCAAACTCAAAGTGCTGGCGGTAACCAGCAACAACCGCTATCGCGTCATCCCTGATGTGCCGACCATTGCCGAGGTCATACCGGGGTTTCAAGGTTTGTTGGGTTGGATGGGTTACTTCGGCCCCGCCGGCCTGCCGCAACCCTTGGTCACGCGTTTGCATGGAGAAATTTCCTCTGCACTGACCGATGCGAACCTGAAAGAGAAACTGGAAGCGATCGGCTTTGTGGTCGATGTACAGCCACCTGCGGTACTGGGGGAGATGGTCAAGCGAGACTTGGCGGTCGCCGGAAAACTGGCGCAGCGCGCCGGCGTCAAGCCCGAATAGCCCGACACTCATTATTCACCGCGAGGCATAGCCATGGACATCCGAGTCAAAGAGTCGCATCTGGACCCCGTCACGCTGGAAGTCATCCGCAACGCCTTACCGGCAATTTCCAACGAGATGTCGGCGGACCTGCAGCGCACTTCCTACAACATGATGATCTACGAAGTGCGCGACTACTGTACTGCCCTGGTGAATCCCGCCGGCGAACTGGTGAGTCAGAATGTGGGCGGTGTATCGCACTTCATCGCTGATCTCGGTGTATTGATCGAAGATGCAGTCAAGCGCTACGGCAAAGATGGTTTCAAACCAGGTGATGTGTTAATCACCAATCATCAGGCGGTGGCAGGCCAACATTTAAACAATGTCGCCATTCATGTTCCCTTCTTTTATGATGGCGAACTTTTGATGTTCGCTATTTGCCGCGCGCATTGGATCGATGTGGGCGGCACGTCAACGGGTTTCGGTTCGGGTCCGGTCGCCGACCCCTGGTTGGAAGGCCTGCAATTCGATCAACTCAAAATCTATGAAGGCGGAAAACGCAACGAAATGTTGTATCGCATGATTTCCGACAACATCCGTTTTCCCGAATCCTCGATGGGCGACTTGAAATCTCAGATCGCCTCCTGCCATCTTGCCTTGCGACGATTGGAGGAGCTATTCCGAAAATACGGCCGCGACACCGTGGTAGCCGCGATCTCGCGCATATTCGATGAAACCGAACAGCGTTGCCGCAATATCGTCGCGGGCTTCAAGGATGGCGTCTATGAAGCGCGCTCCTCCATCGATACCGATGGCATTACGCCGGATAAACCCTACGACTTCCATGTCAAGGTGGTGATCGACAAAGGCAATATGACCATCGATCTCACCGATTGCCCTGGGGAGCGGCAGATCGGCTGGAACGCGCGCACCCGCGCCGCACCACGCATCGCCTACAAGGCGCTGACGCTACCAACCGACGCGGTGAACGAAGGCTCGTTTCGTGCGTTGAATGACATCATCCCCGAAGGCAACATGATGATGGCGCGCTACCCGATATGCATGTCGGGTTGGTCCACCTACATCCCCACCGTGGTCGATACGATAGTTGCCGCCGTTGCACCGGCCATGCCCGAGCGCTGCCCGGCTGCGCATCACGGCAATCTGGGCGGCGCAGTGTTTTTTGGCGTCAACTCCAACACCAAACGCCGCTACATGCTGCAAACCATCGAAGGCGCCGGCTGGGGCGGCAGGCCACATGAGGATGGCGAATCGGCGCTGGTGTCGGTGTGCCAGGGTGACGTGCGCAACGCCTCCATCGAAGCCACCGAATTGAAATGCCCGTTGGTCATCGAAGCACGCCAACTGCGTTGCGATTCTGGCGGCCCCGGAAAACACCGCGGAGGCCTGGGCACCGAACTACACGTGCGCAACCTCATGGAAGGCCGCTGGGCCGCGCGCCAACCGCAACGTAAAGTCTGTCCGTCGTGGGGGTTGTGGGGCGGTGAACCGGGTGAAGTCGGCACCTATCTCCTAAAACTGCCTGGCGAGAAAGAATTTAAACAACTCGACGCATTGGTGCGCCTAGTCCCGCCGCAATCGCAGGCGGTGGTGCGGCATGGCGGGGGTGGTGGGTGGGGTAATCCCCTTGAGCGCGATCCCGAGGAGGTGAGGTGGGATGTGGTGGAGGGGTTGGTGTCGGTGGAGGCAGCGAGAGAAAGATACGGGGTGGTGTTGGATGCTGGCGTCGCCGTAGATAAAACGGCGACGCAGAATTTAAGAAAAAAACCAACGGGGCTGCGCTGACATTCACGCAATAGGTTGTCGCCGGTTTGTTGTATTACATGCTTTAGTCAACGCGAATTTCCACCAAGCTGCCCGAATCCATCGCGCCATCTTGTCGCCACAATTCTTCGGCACGTTGGCCGCAGCTTGCCCCTTCCCCGCCCATTTCCGGCGTTGAAATACCTCCCATGCCCGAATCGAGGCATTTAAGGGAGAAAACCATGATGGTTCTGGTGTCACCGGCAAAACGCCGAATTCTGTTACGCAGGTCCGATTTCATCGCCAGTATTTTCCTCGCGCTAGCGCTCGCTTTGGCGGCAAGTCTTACCTTGGCCAGCGCCGCTCTGTTGTTAAGCGACTCGGCATTCGCCGCCGACGCTGCTCCGGGCGCCGCCGATAACGCACCTATCGCCACCAAGGAAATTCAAGGCGGCACGCTGGTATTGAAGAACGGCAGTGGCGGTAGGGTAAGCGCGCCCATGTTGCACACCGACGTCGATATTCGCGTTTCGGGGCAGGTGGCGCGCGCCGTGGTGAAACAAAGTTTTCGCAATCCTTCCGCCGATTGGGTCGAGGGTATCTATGTCTTTCCCTTGCCCGAAACCGCCGCGGTCGATCACATGAAAATGCGCATTGGTGCGCGTGTCATCGAGGGCGAAATCAAGGAACGCGCTGCGGCGAAAAAAATCTACGCGGAAGCGAAAGCCGAAGGCAAACGTGCCGCGCTAGTTGACCAAGAGCGGCCCAATATGTTTACCCATTCGGTCGCGAACATCGGCCCAGGCCAAGAAATTACCGTCGAGATCGAGTACCAGCAAACGCTGCGCTACGAAGCCGGGAGCTACTCGCTGCGCTTTCCCATGGTGGTAGGCCCGCGTTATATCCCCGGTACGCCAAGGATGACGCCCGTCAGTACCGTCGGTACCGGTTGGGCCAAAAATACCGATCAAGTGGAGGATGCCGCGCGCATCACGCCGCCGGTGAAAGTCGTGGGCGAAAACGCAAAACCTATCAATCCGGTGACCCTCAAGGTATCGATCGACGCGGGTGTGGTGATCGACAAGATAGAAAGCTCCTACCACGCGATCAAAACGCGCCGTATCGACGCGGGAAGAAGCGAAATCCAACTCGACGATGGCCACTATGCCTCGCGCGATTTCGAGTTGAAGTGGCGTCTGGCCGGTGATGCCGCGCCACGCGCCGCGCTATTTACCGAGAAGAAGTCCGCCGAAAAGCAATCGGGCCAAACCTACGGCCTTCTGATGTTGATGCCCCCGGCGGGAGAAATCCCCGCCAAGGCGCTGCCGCGCGAAGTGATTTTCGTCATCGACACCTCGGGTTCGATGCAAGGCGAATCCATGGAACAAGCCAAAGAAGCCTTGGATATGGCGGTACAGCGCCTAT
The DNA here is from genome assembly GCA_046153355.1 of Burkholderiales bacterium. Classification (GTDB taxonomy): domain Bacteria; phylum Pseudomonadota; class Gammaproteobacteria; order Burkholderiales; family SG8-39; genus 2-02-FULL-62-17. The sequence continues at coordinate 6,206 of JBJXEY010000467.1, read as the reverse complement.
CGGCGCAGGACCGCTTTAACGTGATCGAGTTCAACTCCTACGCCAAGGCATTGTGGAACGATGCACGCCCCGCCGACCGCGATGGCATTGCCCTCGCCTCGCGTTGGGTGCAAAGCTTAAAAGCCCAAGGCGGCACCGAAATGGCGCTGGCCTTGAACTTGGCCTTGAACGGCGGCGAATCCCCTGGACGCATTCGACAAGTGGTGTTCCTCACCGATGGCGCGGTGGGCAATGAAGAGGCGTTATTCAAATTGATAACCGCGAAGCTTGGCGATTCGCGCCTATTCACCATCGGCATCGGCTCGGCGCCCAATAGCCATTTCATGAACAAGGCCGCGAGCCTGGGGCGCGGCACCTTCACCTACATTGGCAAGGTGGGTGAGGTTAAAGAAAAGATGTTGGCCTTGTTCGCCAAATTGGAATCGCCAGTATTGAAGGGTTTGCGCATCGAATGGCCAAACGGCGCGCAGGTGGAATCGTGGCCCGCGCGTATTCCCGATCTGTATCTGGGCGAACCCTTGGTGGTGAGCTTCGCGGTGAATAGCATGGCAGGCGAGGTAAAAGTTTCCGGGATGCGCGGCGACGCGCCTTGGGCGAGTAGCCTAAATCTGGATAGCGCCGCTCAAGGTAAGGGCATGGGCGTTCTGTGGGCACGCGCAAAAATCGCCGCGCTCAACGACAGCGTGCGCGAAGGCGCCAGCGAAGAGACAGTCAAACCCCAGGTGTTGCAAGTTGCCCTGGAGCATCACCTGGTGTCGAAATACACGAGTCTGGTGGCGGTCGACAAAACCCCGGCACGCCCGGCCGACAGCGCTCTCAAGACCACCGCAATGCCCACCAACCTGCCCGAGGGATGGGTAGCGGAGGGTGTTATGGGTGAGCAGATGTATGGCGAGTTGCCGCGCGGCGCAACCGACATGCGCTTCAATCTTCTGTTTGGTCTGTTGCTGCTTGCAACCGCCTTGGTCATGTCGCGAAGAAAATTGACACTGCGCAAACAATGGCAATGAGGATGGCCATGAAGACCTTTTCTCCCGACACCTACGGCGACATTCCATTGGGCGTGGAGTGCGCGCTGCCACGGCAGTACCTGCTGCAAGCCATGGAAAAGAAAAATTTCTTTCACTGGGCGTACAAGGCAATTCTGATCGCGGCGTTTAGCCTCGGCGCCTGGCATGTCGGCTACGCCACCTATATCTACGCTAAAGCCGAACTGGCGCAAGTTTTGATCGCGCGTGCTTGGGAGCGCACGCTGAAGGGCGAACAACAGGTCAAACCGTGGTCGTGGGCCGACACCTGGCCAGTGGCAAGGCTCAAGGTTCCAGGTACCAACATCGATCTATACATACTCGCCGGGGCAAGCGGCCGCACCATCGCCTTTGGGCCGGGCCATATGAGCGGCACCCCGCTGCCCGGCGCCAGCGGCAATAGTGTGATTGGTGGACACCGCGACACCCATCTAGCGTTCCTCCGCGACCTTGCCCCCGGACAAGACCTTGTGGTGCAGCGACCGGATGGCAGCACCATCGCTTATCGCGTGCAGGGCAGCAAGGTAGTGCACAAGTCGGATCTTAGTGTGATCGCAAGCGATGGCGATACGAGTCTCACCCTGATTACCTGTTACCCGTTCGACGCGTTACGCGCCGGCGGAGCGGAACGTTATGTGGTGAGCGCGCGCTCGATACCATCCGGGTAAGGATAGACCTTGGCGCTAACTTGCCAACACAGTGCCAAGGTATGCCACGACCTGGATTGGCTGTCATGTCTCTTCATCGCTCTTGGCGAGATCTACTTCTCTTGCTGAGTTGCGTACAGTTTCGCGGCGGTAGAATAGTCGGACCATTTCAAACTATCTGGTTCCATGTCAATACGCCCTTTCCTCGACGAAGAAGCCATAGCCGACGCATGTCGCAATTTCGGCGTTCGGCGGCTGGAACTTTTCGGCTCCGGCGTCCGCGACCCCGAGCATGCCAATGACTTCGACTTTCTGGTTGATCTCGAAGAGATCGAACCGGGAAAGTACGCGAGAGATTATTTTGGCCTTTACGAAGCGTTGCGGCGCATTACCGGAAAGCCGATCGATTTTGTGACGCCAGAGGGTTTGACCAATCCTTATTTCCGCGCAAGCGTCGAGAAAAGCAAACGCCTGATTTATGCGGCCTGAATGCCTCAAGTACCTCTACGACGTGCTTCAGGCTGCTGATGCCATTGATGATATGTGCAAAGGTGCAGATAGAGACCGCGTGCTTGTACTCTGAATTTGTATATGTCCAAGACGACTGCATTTGACAAAAAGACCAGACAAGACTATCTCGGGGTAGGAGAAAATATCCCATGCGAATCGTTAACGTGTCGGAAGCCCAAAGCAGCCTTTCCGCGTTGATTGCGCAGGTTGAACAAGGGCATCAAATCATCATCAGCAAGGCCGGCAAACCTGTCGCCATGCTGGTGCCCTATCGCGCTGATGCACGCCCGCGCACGCTCGGCGGACCGTGGTCCGGAAAGGTGAAGATGGCCACGGATTTCGATACCGTGCCGTTTGAACTCACGCAAGCGTTCCACAGCAAGCACCCTCCGTGAATTTGTTGTTGGATACCCATGCGCTTATCTGGGTGCTTCCCGATTACCCAGTAGAACTCCTAAGTTTGTAGCGTCCCGTTTTTTTGCTGCCGACTTTTTCCACCAACCCCGCCTCCAACAGCGGACGCAAAAGGTCCATGGCGCCTTGCCGGGAGATGGCAAGCGAGTCCCATAGTTCGGCGGGGGACAGACTGCCGTGATCTCGCAGGAGCTTGAGCAATTGCTCTTGCCGCGGACGCAGCACCAGCTTTTCCTGTGACCTTACGTTGTAGGTCTGCAAACGTGTCCAAGTCCGCTCCAATGTTTGACGCAGACCCTCGGCGCAGTACTCCAACCAGCCGGTGAGATCTCTGCCCGACTGGCGAACTTCATCGAGTGCGGGTGTCCTTTTGAAGCGCCGGTATCCACGACAACTCCACAGCGGCGCCCTGAATTCGCTCGCGCAACGCCGCTACATGCTCTACCAACGAGAGCAAACGCGGGGTGATCGTGAACTGGGGTGTGTAGGGCATGGAGATTAGTCAACCATTAGTCAAGTTATGTGTCAAGCGGTTCGGGATAGGGGGCGCCGAACTGCCGCACTTAAATTCACGTCCCCAGACCATCAACCGCCACCACCGACACCCGTCCACCATGGTGTTCGGCGAGGCGTCACACCAATCGCGTGGCGAGACCTACTGCTCCTGCGTCACCATCTGCCCATCAATGTAATACCAGCGCCCGCCCTCGCGCACGAATCTGCTGATCTCATGCATACGCTCCGCGCGACCATTGACGCGGCAACGCGCGACGAACTCCACCACACCTGCGTCGCCCGCCATTTCGATGTGCAGCACTTCCAGTCCTATCCATTTCACCGGCGACAACTCCAACTCCCCCGGTGCGGTGGAGGGATGCCAGGTGGCAAGCAGGTAGTCGATCAAGCCAACAACATAGGCGCTGTAGCGCGAGCGCATCAGAATTTCGGGGGTGGGGGCATGCACGCCTTCTGTCAGGCCGTTATGCCAAGGCTGACAGCAAGCGGTATAGGGCTCTTCGCTGCAGCAAGGGCACGGCAGGTAACGCGGAAGAGCCGGGCGGCGAGAGGACATGGAATGAACTTTCGATGACGGCGGTCAAACGGAGTTGCGATTGCAATTTACGAGATTCGTGCGTAGCGGCGACTTTAGCGCAAATAGCCGTCGGCCCTTGAGTTAGGTTAATACTTAGGCTAGTATCTAGTCATGATTAAGCTCAATATTCACGAAGCCAAGACCCACCTATCCAAATATCTGATTAATTTGGAAAAAGGGGAGTCTATTCTGCTTTGTAAACGCAATCAGCCGATAGCCGAAATTCGTCCTTTGCCTGCACCCCCACAAGGCCAACGCCCATTTGGGCTCGCCAAAGGCACGCTCAGCATGCCCGCAAGTTTTTGGGATCCACTGCCCGACGAGGAGCTTAATTTATTCGAGGGCAAGGGCCTTTGAGGTTACTCGCCGATACCTGCACGTTCTTATGGATGGCCGAGGATTCAAGTGAGCTATCTGATACCGCGAGACGGCTTCTCGCTGACCCCGATAACGAAGTCTATTTGAGCGCGATTTCCGCTTGGGAGATCGCGGTGAAGCAGGGGTTGGGCAAGTTAAATTTATCCGCGCCCGCGTTAAGTTGGGTGCCGAAATACCGTGTTGCCCATCAACTTCAAGAGTTGCCCCTGGACGAGACTTCCGCACTTCAGGTGACGCGATTGCCACTGTTGCATCGCGATCCGTTCGATCGAATGCTGGTGTGCCAGGCAATCGTTCATGGGCTGGCGATTGTGTCGCCTGATCCACTTATTGCGCAATATTCGATCCGGGCGCTTTGGTAAGTCGCCCAGGTAATTCGCCTACGTAAGCGTCTTACCGCTCTTCGATCACCCTTGGCCCCGCGCAAGGCCCATACCCCATCAGCAAGGTGCTTTCCCCAGCATTGTTCGCGCCCGCCACCACCACTTTGATGGAATCGGGCATCGCGGCGGCGGGGATGAAGGCGTCATCTGGCAGGCCGGAGATTTCTTCGGGTGCGGCGCCGCAGCGCCGCAATTCGCCGGCACTACTGCCCCAGTGTTTGTAGAGAAATTGAACGACGTCGGCCTTGCTCAAACCGCCTTTGGCGATGTGTCCGGCGTGTTCCGGACCCAGCACCACGATGCAGGCAAGGTTCTTGTGATACACGCCATCGGATTTCTGCACCCGCCCGCCGGCGGAAGCCGACGCGGTAATGTGTCCGGGATACGACATTGACCTTGCCATGGTGTGGAGCAATTCTTCGGGCACCTGGCTGGTGCGGTGATCGATGTGCAGGGTGCTGCGCGCCTGTTGAATGGTGATGGTGCTCGCGTCTTTGGCATGACCATGATCGACGTGCATCGGCTGCCACGGGCTTTCTTCTTCGTTCTCGCCGAAACAAAGATAAATTTTCGCTGGCGTGCCATGCGAACTTTGATCGAGGTCGTGCGGACGGATGTTGAAGATATTCAATAGCGCCAGGCGCAATGCGCGCCCGATGGTGGCGTTGGCGCGGTCACCGGGCCCAAGTATGTTGTGCGTGCAGTTAATGCCGATGCGATTCCTGATCGGTCCGTTGATCAGAATCGGATAGGCACGCCCAGTGGTGCTTTGCGACATTACCGGGCCGATGGTGGCAAATGCTTCGACCACGGCAATAAAGGTGGTGAAGTATTCCGGCTTGCAGCCGGCCATCACCGCGCAGGCGGCGGCGTCGCGCACGGTGCAGTCGCGCCGCAGATGCGGCGCGGTGCACAACACCTCATCGGGTTTCCTCGTTGTGAAACTCAAGAATTCATTGACGAATTCTTCGATCGGAGGCACTACCGGCAAACCATCGGTCCAACCGGATTCGAAGCAATGTTCGATGGCGCGGCGCGCGCGGCGCAGATCCTCGGTAGTGAGATCGCTTGTGTCCAGTTGTCCGTTGTAGACCTTGCTGTCGATTCGGGTCGCCATTAATGTTCCTCCAATCCACGGATATCGGTGATACCCAGGATCTCCAACACCTGCGGCAATGCCTGCCTCGCACGTTGCTTCACGCCCTCGGCATCCAAACTGCCTATAGGATTGGAAACCGCCGCGTAGCGGTAATCGGGGAAACCCCGCACCCGCGCCATGGAGCGCGCGGTGAGATGAAATGAGTCAGTAATCAAGGCCGCCGCTTGCAGGCCTCGTTCTTCGAAAATCGTTCCGTCCGCCACACTGGCGGCGCTGCAGGAGCCTCAGTCGCCGATGCCTGCGAGCACCACGTCCGACTGGCCGGCGATCATGTCCACGATCGCATCGGGCGCGGGCATCGAAAAATTTTGCTTTCGCTCATGCACCAGCGACTTCAGCTTGTAATACTTTGCCAGTAGATCACCGATGGCAAGAAGAATGTTGTCGGCATTCAACTTGGAGTTGCTAAGGAGCCCCACGCGCACCCCGTCGAGCGTAGTGAATCGCCGCGGCGAGAGTTGTTTGGGTTGTTTGCGGGCGCGATCGCTCGGGCCTTTGGTGGGGTCGAAAAAAACCATGGTGGGGATCTCCTCGTAGGGAAAAGTGTGGAACAGGTGTGGGGATGTTGGGCCAGCCTCTATTCGGGCTTGATAC
>JBJXEY010000459.1:0-3132 GCA_046153355.1 Burkholderiales bacterium | reverse complement strand
GTGCCATACACCGGGATCATGAATCCGAACAGCTCCCATCCCGAGGTCAACAGCGTGGTCAACACGAAAAGCGAAGCGAGCTTGGGATTTCGGATTAAATCCATTAGGCGGTGTTTCTCTCCATGCGCGGCGGGCACGGGTCCGCGGGGAAGTTTTAAAAGAGAAAACGCCAACACCGCCACCGGAATAATTGGCAACAATGCCATGCCGAGAAAAGTCTCGCCGTAGCCGAAAGTGTCAATGCCCAGGCCCGCGATTAAGGGCCCAAGCAAATTGGAGATGGAAAATCCCAGTGACAACAGGTTGAAATTCATAGCGCGGTCCTCAGGCTTACCCATAAAGCCGGCGACGTTCTGCAGCGCGATGTTGTAGAGCATGAATCCGCAACCCACCAAGGTGGTGGTGGCGTACAAGGCCATCACGCTGGGCCAGAAAAACGGCAGTCCCACGCCCAGCGCCATGGCCGCCGCGCCCAGGAACATCGGCAATTGCGCGCCGGCGCGGTCTGTGAATCGTCCCGAGGATACCGCCAGCAACATCGGCAAAAAGCCGTATAAGCCATTGATCACGCCCACCGCGAAGGTAGACTCGCCCAGATGAATCGCGAACAGGGACGCGGCCACGCGCGTGCCCGATGCGACCGTGTGGCACAAGGTGGAGATGACGATGAGGAGAATGAGATTGCGCAACGAAATGGGGCCGCGGAGGGGGCGCCTGACAAGGCGGCATTGTATCGCTGTCGGAGAGGCCTCCGACGCTATCCGAGTTTTTGGCGAGTCATATTCAAGTTTGCGCGTCCTTATGAGAACCCGGAAGTGAGCGAAAACCTACGCATTGGATTCATCGGTGCCGGCCGCGTCGCCAAAGCGTTGACCTTGGCGCTGGCTCGCGCCGGCGAAAATATTGTGGCGGTAGCCAGCCGCAGCGTAGCCTCTGCCCAGGCATGCGCAACAGGCGCGAAGGGCTGCCAGGCGGTGAGTGATCCGCAACAAGTCATCGATGCCACGGATTTGGTATTTCTCGCGGTGCCCGATGACGCGATAGCCGAGCTTGCGGCGAGTTTGCGTTGGCGTGACGATGTTATGGTGGTGCATTGCAGCGGGGCAACCGAGCTCACGGCATTGGAGGCGGCGCGTGCGGCGGGAGCGCAAACTGGCAGTTTTCATCCGCTGTTGATGTTCGCTGATGCGCAAGTGGCCGCGGGTGCCCTGGCGCGCGGCGCCATAGCGCTTGAGGCCGGGAAACCGCTGCTTGGCGTGTTGGAGGCATTGGTGAAAAAACTGGGCGCGCAAAGTGTTTTCGTGCCCGCTGGAGCCCGCGCCGCCTATCACGCCGCATCGCACTATGGCGCGGCGTTTATCTGCGTACTGCTCGATGAAGGGCAGAAAATTCTGCAGATGGGCGGCATGAAGGGTGAGGTGTCGCGCAAAGCGCTGCTCTCGCTCGCGCGAGGCACTCTGGATGCTCTGGAGCACGCCGATCCGGCGCATGCCATGGCCGGCGTGTACTCGCGTGGCGATGTGGGAACCGCAAGGCGTCACCTGAATGCGCTGGATACCGGCGATGCGCCGATTGCTCTGCTCTATCGGGAATTGGCGCGACGCAGCGTGGCCCTAGCGTTGCAGGCCGGACGGATCGATGCAGGCAAGGCGGACCTCTTGAGAGACTTGCTGGATGAATAATTGCTGTCGCGCGGCGTGCGGCGTGCGGCGTGCGGCGTGCGCGATTTAATTCTGTTAAAGCGCTTTGAAATACTCGGCAATGCGCCGCCGCATGGATGCATCCGGCAGTGTGCCGGTCGCGGCGCCCAGGTTATCCGCCACATGCGCTGCGTTGCGCGTGCCCGGTATGACGCAGGTCACCGCCGGGTGCGCGATGATCCATTTTAAAAACAACTGCGCCCAACTATTGACGCCAATCTCCGCGGCGAAGGGCGGCAGGGCCTTGCCCTTGACACGCGCGAACATCGCGCCTTCGGCGAATGGCCTGTTAATGATCACCGCGATACCACTCTCGGCGGCGGCCGAGAGCAGGCGCTGATCGGCCTGGGGTTCCGCGAGCGAATAATTGACCTGTAGAAAATCAACGTCGGCGGAGCGAATCGCTTTTTCTAGATCGGCGTGCGCGCCCGCATGGTAGTGCGTCACCCCCAAATAGCGCACCAAGCCTTCTTTTTTCCACGAGCGCAGCGTAGTCATGTGCGTGGCTGTATCGGTGAGGTTATGCACCTGCATGAGATCCAGCGGCCCCTTCAATTGGCTGCGTAGCTTTTTGATCGAATCGCGCATTTGGGCGATGCCTGCTTCGCGACCTTGCGTCCACACCTTGGTGGCGACGAACAAGCGTTTGTGAACGCCCAGTTCGGCGGCAATATCCCCCGAGACGGTCTCGGATGTGCCATACATCGGTGAGGAATCCAACATCTCGCCGCCCAGATCGACAAAGGTCTTGAGCGCCTCTTTGGCCTGTGCACGCGCTGCGGCATCACTTGCTACATCGAATACCTGCCAGGTGCCCAGGCCCACGGGACAAATCGTTTCCCCAGTGCGCGGCACAGCGCGTTTCATGCCGGGTTTCATGCGTCCGACCTGCGCGAGCGTGCCTTGCGCGAAGGCGCAAAGCGGTAAGCCCAAGGTAGACAAAAGCAGCGAGCGGCGGGTGACAAGGCGATCCATGGCGTATTGATAAGCGTGCGGTACATGATCGCAGAAACCCGCCAGCACCGCTCTCACGCTAGGGGGCTACCGGCGAACCCACTTCAAAGCGAAACGGCTGAAATAGCATACGCACGTGCTGCCGCCCAATTTCGCGCGTTTGAAACTTCTGTCGATTAAAGTGGTGTCCGCGCTGTGATACTTCGACATTCACCGCCCGCGCGACTACCATCAGCAATATAGAAATTTGGAGTTAAATGTATGCGAGCAATTCTTACCCGATTGGGTTTGGATGAAATCCCCTATTTGTTGGATTTCATCGATATTTCTTGGCGCCTTGCCCTGGTGTTGCTGTTGGCATGGGCGTTGTGGCGCGTCTGCAAACGTTTGATCAGGCTTTTGTATGAACGTGCTTCGCTGCGAGGCGCAACCAGCGATGAATTAAAGCGCATCGAAACCATGACCCAGGTGTTTCGTT
>JBJXEY010000439.1:0-10811 GCA_046153355.1 Burkholderiales bacterium | reverse complement strand
TTTGATTGAGGAGAAACGGATGGAAGTGCAACTGCTAGTAATTCAGGACGGGGCGATCGCTGTGAAGCACAAGGCCTGACGACGCCATGGATCTCGAACTCGAAGGTAAAACAGCGCTGGTCACGGGCGGATCGCGGGGCATCGGCTTCGCGATCGCGGACCGGCTGATCGCCGAGGGCTGCACGGTTCACCTCGTCGCCCGCGATGCCGCGAGGCTTGCCGCGGCGGCCGAGAAGCTTAAGGCCCGCCACGGCTCGCTGCCCCCGGTGCATGCGGTGGACCTCTCGAGCACCGCCGGGGTCGAGTCGGTCTACGCGCTGCTCGACGGCGTCGACCTGCTGGTGAATTCAGCGGGCGACGTGCCGCGCGGCGCCCTGCTTGATCTTTCCGTCGAGAAGCTGCGTGCTGCCTTCGACGTGAAGCTGTTCGCGACGATGGCGCTGTGTCGCGAGGCGCTGTCGCGCATGAAGGCGCGTGGTGGCGGCGTCATCGTCAACATCATTGGGACCTCGGGCGAGTTTCCCACTCCGCGCGCCATACCGACCACGACTGTGAACGGCGCGCTCATCGCCTTTACGCGTGCAGTGGGCGCCGCGAGCGTGGATGACAATGTGCGCGTGATCGGCATAAACCCTGGGATCGTCGATACGGATCGCCATGCCGCCGCGCCCGGGGCAGTGGACGACGCCCGACGGGCTGCGCTCGCGAAGCTCCCGTGGGGAAGGATGGCGCGGCCCGAGGAAGTCGCCGACCTGGTGGCCTTCGTCGCGTCGGCGCGGGCGTCCTACCTCAGCGGCGCGGTGTACACCATCGACGCTGGGCAGCGGCTGCGAACCTGAAGGTAGTCGGCGGGCGTTGGAAGGCGAACATTCTGGCCAGCTTGCTCGATGGCTCGCATCGGTTCAATGAATTGTGCCGCAAAGGTCGCGGCGTCTTGGCCGCCGTCACGCATTTCCCGCAATGGTTCACTCCACTTTGAGATTCGCGAACTTGACCACCTTGGCCCATTTCTCGGTTTCTTCTACGAGGAACTTGCCGAAGTCGGCGGGTGAGCCAGTGAACGGCTCGCTGCCGAGGTTCGCCAACCGCTCCAGCATCGCAGGATCGGCGAGCACGCTATTGACCTCCCGGTTGAGCCGGTCGACGATATCGAGCGGCGTCCCCTTGGGCGCGCCGATTCCCAGCCATCCAGTCACCGCGTAGCCTGGAATCGTCTCCGCCATGGCGGGAACATCCGGCAGGAATTTGACGCGCTTGGCTGACGTCACCCCAAGCGTGCGCAGCTTGCCGTCTTTGATCAGCGGCATCACCGAGGGCAGCGCGTTGAAGAGCAGTTGTGTTTCGCCGGTCATTACCGAAGTGTTGGCCGCGGGCGCCCCGCGATAAGGCACGTGCACCACCTGAATGCCGCTCATCATGCGGAACAATTCGCCGGCGAGATGGCTTAAGTTTCCCGCGCCGCTCGATGCCATATTGAGCTTGCCGGCATTGGCCTTGGCATGAGTGACAAACTCCGCGAGCGTCCTGGCCGGGTTCGAGGGATTGACCACTAGCGCAAACGCATCGTTATCGATGCTGGCAACCGGCACGATGTCCCTCAAGAGGTCGACCTCCTGCTTTTCGTAGAGCGTCACGTTGACCGCGTGCGGGGTCGCGACCAAGAGGAGCGTGCGGCCATTCGCCGGCGCCCGCGCGACCGCCTGCAGCGCGAGATTGCCGCCGGCGCCAGCGCGGTTATCGATCACGATCGGCTGGCCGAGTCGCGGCGACAGCGCCTGGCCAACCAAGCGCGCGAGGATGTCGGGCGAACCGCCGGGAGGCACAAACACCACCAAAGTGATCGGCCGCGATGGATACGCTTGCGAGCGCCCCACTTGCGGCACGCTCGCGACTGCGGCGGCGATTGCGATGGTCAAGAATAGGCGACGAGTTGTTTGCATGAGAACCTCTACAGGCGGAAAACTTATGGTCTTACAACGGTTGGCAGGGCACACGACGTTACATCAACCCCGCGCACGGGGTGAGCGTAGTCACAAACAGGTTTGGGGCTGGTCGTGCGGTAACTCCGACAGAGACAGAATACCCAAATCGGCACTGGGTCATGTCACGCGCGACAAGATTCGTTCCTGTGCTCGGCTGACTTGCTTTCTGGAGGTCAACTGATTGGCTGGGTCCAACGTACTTCTCATTGGCAGCCACATCGTCATGTAGGTCTGCTCCTCGGCCTCAGCGGTCACTAGCGATCTGACTTGAAGGTGCTCGGCATTTCCGATTGTGGCATCCGGTCCCGAGAAATCATGGGCCTACTTCTCATGGGCCTACTTCATTACTGCTCGCCTTGCAACGCGTGCAGGTGCAAGGCTATTTGATGACTTCGTCGGCGCGTGTCAGTAAAGCCGGAGGAATTTTCATTCCAAGTGCCTGCACGGTTTTAGCACTGATCAGAAACTCGAACCTAGTGGGCTGCTCGACGGGAATGTCCGCGGGTTTAGTTCCTTTGAGGATTTTGTCGACTAACACTGGAGTGCGTCGGGCGATGGCTACATGGTCGGGGCCGTAGGACATCAGGGCGCCATCCACCAACAGCTCTCTGGTGGGAACAATCAGGGGCAGCCGCCGCTCCAGCGCCAGTTTGGCCATCGGTACGCGGCCTTGATAGAACAATCCGTCGGAAGTCGAAGAAACCGCCTGCACGCGCGCTTTCACCATGGCGTCGAACGCCGATTTGAGTTGCTCAAGCGAACCGGCCTCGTAGGGCACAACTTGCAGGCGCAGCTTGGCACCGGCAGCCTGGCCCTCCTCTATGTAGGTGCGCGCGATCGGGATATTGGGATTGACGAGTAACGCCACGCGGGAAAGTGCAGGAACAAACTCCTTTAGAAACTGCAAACGTAGACCAATCAGATCGGCCCCGGAATTGGTGAGTCCCGTGGCATTGCCACCTGGGCGGCCCAGGGACTCGATCAATTTGCTGCGAACCGGGTCCGGCACATACATAAATACGATCGGGATGGTCGAAGTCGCGTTCTTGACATGCTGCGACGCAGCCGAACCCACGCCGATCAGTACATCGACTTTTGCGGCAACCAACTCGGCCGCCATGCTCGCGAACCGCTCCGGGACCTCATTGGGAAAGCGGTGTTCAAGGACGATGTTGCGGCCATCGACATAGCCAAGTTTGCGGAATCCTTCGATCAAGCCCGTGAAGAAAGGGCCCTCGGCTTCCGCGCTGGCGTCGTGCCACAGCACGCCGACTTTGGGTATTTTGCCGGCAGTCTGAGCCTTGGCGACGAACGGCGCCGCGCCCATGGCGAGAAGGGCGAGCATAGTGTTTCGCTTTCTCAGCAGGGTGTTTCGGTCTTTCATTCGATGTTTTCCCGTTGGCCGCGCAATTTGATGGGGCGCGCAACGCAGGCGCCGCAAGAATGGACTATAGATGAAGTGTAGACAATAATCGGATTCTTTCCAATTGAACGGATAGGAACGGATAGGAAAATCGAGTCCGCACATAAGACGCCTCGGCGGATGAAACGCTCTGCCATGTAGGGATTCGGAGTTTTAAATTCCCGCACGATGCCGATTGTGTTCAGGAAAAAAGGGGCCAGGCTCGAATTATCTAAATCGAGCCTGGCCCCTTTTTCCTTTTTTGCCACGAAGGGGTTTGTCGGTCCCGCGCGGTCAAATGCCGCTCATCACGGCATCCATCGCTGCGGTAATGTCATTGGCGCGATCCTGGATGGATGCAACGCCGTTTTTCAGGAGGCGCTTGTCAAGTGGCGCGGCTTCAAAGGGAACAAGCATCAGGCTTTTGCGACGTACCACAATCACCGGGCACAGGCGGCGTGGCAGCTCATTGGCTGCAAGCGAAGTTATAGCCAGTGGCACCACCATTCGCGTTGCCAGGCTGCTGAGCAGGTTGCATTGCACGTCCACCACAAACGGATATTGATCGCGCATGCGCGCGCTGGGATTATCGTAAACATCGTATTGCATGGCGGCTACCAGACCCTCAGATCGTCGCACCAAAGGCCATGCGCTTCGAAACGGGAATTTTGCTCGGCAATCCAGGCGCTGTGCGTCTTTTCAAACTGTGCTTTGCGCTGCCTCGGTGTCATCCGCTGGGCAGCAGACTGCAACGCTTCAAACTGCTGGGCGGACAAAATGACGGTGTCGATGCGCCCGTCTTTTTCAACGTAGACCGGCTTTGTTTTAGCCTGGGTGCAGATGGCGCCAAACCGGTTCTTGGCCTGGGTGGCGGTAACTCGCATGGCATAACTCAAACGATGAATCGTTAGCCATTTTAGCTAAAGTTACAGGGCATTGCCAATTGCTTGCCAAAACATTACTAAGTGCAAGCGGCGAATTGGTCAAATGGAGCGGTGCGAAACGTGGCGGCTAAATAGTGTGACCTGAGAAGGAGTAATGCCTTGAAACCCTCGCCAATGCTTGCTCTTCGGTCACTATCGCCGTCAATCGGATGCTCACTTAAGGCGGAAAATCTCGCGCAATGTGCCCGTCACGTGCTTTCAACGTCGTCGGCCTGGGCGAGGAATGAATCACTCCTGCTCGAACTTGATGATCTTCGCCAACTCGGCCCACTTGCGCAGTTCCCGATCGAGCCTGGTAACCAATAGTTTGGTATTGCCAGGCGAGGGTTCCGCGACGTTGGCGGAGAGGAACTTGCGCGTCTCGTCCATGGCGACAATCTGGTTGAACCAGCCTTCCAGGCGAGTAACCGCAGCCTGCGGTGCGCGCGCCGGCAGGAATGCCGCCCACCACGGGGCAATGTCAAAGTCGGGCATGTTGGCGGCCTCGGCCATGGTGGGCATGTCAAGGAGGCTTGAGCGCTCGCCGGATGCGATCGCCAGGGCGCGAAGCTTTCCGGCGCGCATCTGTGCACTGCCAAACGTCCCGTCGATGAACTGGAAATCCAGCGCACCGCTGTACATTTCGGGTAACGAGGCCACCGAGGTCTTGTAGGCAATGCCTACGGCATGTAGTCCGGCACGCACTTTGTAGAGTTCCGAGGCGGCCAGCGCCGTCGGGCTGCCATAGCCGTAGCTCGCCTTTGACCCTGCTGCGCGTAGCGCCGCGGTGAGATCGGCTACGCTGCGATGCGGCGATGTGGTATTCACCATGAGTAGAAAAGTTCCCTGGAAGAGCGTGGTCACCGGTGTGAAGTCCTTCACCGGGTCGTAGGGCAGTTTTTTGTATAGCACGGTGTTGGCGCCGTGCGATGACGAGACCCCGGCAAGCAGGATGGTGTAGCCGTTCGGCGCCGCTTTGGCCACCGCGTCGGCAGCAAGAGAACTCAGCATGCCCGGCCGATTCTCGACGATGACCGGGTGGCCGCTGATGGCCGCGAGTTTGGTGGCGAAGAAGCGCACGTTGGTGTCGGCGCCGCTGCCCGGAGGAAAACCGACAAACAACTTCAACTCGCGCCCCGGTTCGGGCCAAGTCTGCGCCAACACGGCAAACGGATGAATCAAAAGAAAGACCGCGAGAAACCAGTATTTGCAATGTTTCATTTTCCCTCCTTGGTGTGAGCGTTGCCGCATGTCGATTGCCGATGTCTGGATGACGATGACCTTCGTATTGGCGCCATAGAGTCGACGACGAAAACGCTCGCAAATTCTATGGCTCTTGCGAGCAGTACTATAAAACGATTGGTACAGTGGAACATTAAGGAGATTTCCCAATGGCAATCATAGATGCCCAGGTACATGCCTACGAGGCGAATACGCCCAAACGGCCATGGCATACGGTCCCTAACTGGCCCGATCATGTTACTGGCGACGAAATGGTAGCGGCGATGGACCAGGTCGGTGTCGATGGCGCGATTTTTATCTCGCCATTTTCGATGTACCGCTACGACGGCAGCTACGCGGTGGAAGTGCAACGCGCGCATCCCGGCCGGTTTGCGCTGGTCAAACCGGTTGACCCGAACGATCCGGCGGTGGCGGAGGTCATCGCCGAGTGGAAGCAAACGCCGGGTGCGGTTGGTATTCGACTCATGATGCCGAAAGACTCGGGGCTTGACGCAGCGCACCCGGGGCTTGATCGCATTCTGCGTGAAGCCGTGCGCCACGAATTACCGGTCAATGTTTTGTGCTGGGGCAATCTGGATGCGGGCACGGCATTGATCGACCGCCACCCCGACACGCGCTTCATCATCGATCATCTGGGGCTTTTTCAACCGTTCACGCCGCCCGCTCCGGCCGCTTTGAAATCCTGGCAACCCTGGGCCGAACTGCCGCAAGTGCTCGACCTTGCCCGCCGGCCGAACGTGGTGATCAAGGTGAGCGGCGCCTGCACCTTGTCGCGCGAGCCCTATCCCTTTGATGACATCTGGGAGCCGCTGGCACGAGTGTTCGACACCTGGGGATTCGAGCGTTGCCTATGGGGCACCGACTGGACGCGTGCCTACGCGGTGGTCAACTACGAACAGGCCGTCGAACCGTTTCGCCAGTCGGCGCGTTTAAGCGAAAGTGAAAGGGCGATGCTGATGGGCGGCGCCTGCGCCAAGGCCTATGGTTGGTCGCCGAAGAGAATTGGCGCGGTTGGCCCCGCTTAGGGCATTACGGAGATTGACTATGCAGCAGTATCACGAATTCATCGACAGGCGCGAAGGCCTGATTAGCAACGAAGTGTTTTCCGCGGAAACGCATCGGCGCGAACTGGAACAGGTGTTCGGCCGCACCTGGCTATTTGTTGCGCACGACAGCATGATCCCGCGGCCGCACGACTACATCACGCATTTGATGGGCGCCGATCCGGTGGTGGTGCAGCGCGATCAATCGGGCAAGGTGCGTGTGTACCTGAACAAGTGCCGCCATCGCGGTGCCGAAGTGTGTCTGTACGAATCGGGCAACGCGTCCTCATTCACCTGTTCCTATCACGGCTGGACGTATAGCGATGGCGCGCTGGTTGGCATGCCATTCGCAAGGGAGGTCTACCGCAACGAGCTCGATCGCAGTCGCTACGGCCTGGTCGAAGCGCGGGTTGCGCAGTTGGGGGGACTGATTTTTGCCACTTGGAGCGCGGACATCGTTTCCCTGGATGAATACTTGGGCGATGCCAAGTGGTACTTGGAGAATTTTCTTCTTCAGGAGGATATGGGTGGGTTGGAGGCGATTCCGGGGCCGCAACGTTACGGCATGCCGGTCAATTGGAAGTTGCTTGCCGAAAATTTCGCCGGCGATATGTACCACTTCGAAAACACCCATGCCTCGATCGCGCGTATTCAATCGCAGGACCGGCGTATCGCCCATTCGCTCGATGCCGGGCGCAAGTCGGACGCTTATACGGTTTCGATTGCCGCGAATTTTCGCCGTGGTGTCCCGCACGGCTTACTCGAAGTCAAGGTCGGGCCCGAGTTCTACGAGTACGACCTAAAACAGGCGCAAGGCATGGGGGCCGAGGCGGTGGAATGGCTCAAGGAGCGCCATCGTCGCGCCGAGGAGCGCCTGTTGAAGTACCAGTGCAAGCCCTACAGCTTCCATGTCGGCAATATATTTCCGAACCTCGCCCTGATCGGTTGCGGCACTGCGATGTATGCCAAGGGGCTGATCATGCATCATCCGGCATCGCTCGATTCCACCGAGGTGTGGATGTGGTGTCTGGTGGAAAAAAGCGCGCCGCGCGTGGTGCGGGAGCGCCAGCAATTCGTGCTGATGCAACGCCAGTCCGCCGCCGGCATGGTGGCGCCCGACGATCACGAGAATTTCGCGCGTATTGGCGGCAATGTGCATACGCCCGTTGCTCGGCGGGTGAAGTTCCACTACGGTATGGCAGTGACTCGTGAGGACGAAGACGTGCGGCCACCCGAACAACAGAGTAGCGAACCGTGGCCCGGTCAGGTGCTGCCGCAGTATTCCGAAGCCTCGCAGCGCGACTTTTATCGCTACTGGGCAGAATTGATGGATGCGGCATGACAATCAATGTATCGCGCGACACGCAGATCGAAGTGGAGCAGTTCCTCTATCAGGAGGCGAGCCTTCTCGAGGACAACCAGTTTGGCGAATGGCTTGATTTGCTTTCGCCCGAGGTGCGCTATTGGATGCCGGTTCGCAGCAACCGCCAGCCGCAAAGCAATAGCGAAGCCGATAACAGTGGCGAGGCCGGCGCGGGCTTTTCCTATTACGACGACGACAAGAGCTCGCTCACGCAGCGGGTTCGACGCATCGAAACCGGCATCGCTCACGCCGAGGCACCGCTATCGGTGACGCAAAGGCTAATCACCAATGTGCGGGTGTTGCCCGGTGCGAACGGCAACGAACTTCTGGCGCATTCGAGTTTCCTGGTCTACCAGGAACGCCGCGGACGCCATGGCGCGACCTTCATCGGTAAGCGCCGCGACACATTGCGCCGCGATGGCGAGGCGCTGAAGATTGCGCTCCGGCGCATCGATTTAGCGCAGACCATACTGCCTGGAACCATTTCGATATTTTTTTGAACGTTTTTCTAAGCGACGGAGCGCGGCGCTTGCACGCGACCCGCGCTGTCGATTCAACCAAAGGAGAGGGAGTTTTCATGAACAGGGTTAAACGCACGGTTAAACAGGTTTTATTTGCCGCAATCGCATCCTCGGCGTTTGTCGCGGCGGCTTCGTTCGCGCAGGACTGGCAAGCAGGGGCCGGCGATAACTGGCGAAAACTCATGGAGGCAGCGCGTAAAGAAGGCAAGGTGATTGTCGCGGGTGATGTCGCGCCCATTGCCGACACTCTCCCGGCGGCGTTTAAGCGCGACACCGGCATCGATATGGAACTGGTCATTGGCCGCACCAACGAGCTCGCCACGCGCTTAGATCGCGAGGCGCGTAGCGGCAACGTCACCGTCGATGTCTACTTCGGCGGCGGAACCGAGATCAGACTTGCGCAGGAAGGACTGCTGGTGGCGATTAAGCCGCAGTTGCTGCTGCCGGGTGTGACCGGCGCCAAGAATTGGGTGGACGGCAAGATGCGTTGGTTCGATAAGACCGAGCAATTCATGTTCCAAGGGTCTAACTGGGTATTCGGCTGGCCGATTGCCAATCCGAAACTTGTCAATGCAAAGAGTTTTACGACGTGGAAGGATCTGTTGAAGCCGGAATTCAAGGGCAAGATCGCCGCCTACGATCCGCGCGGCGGTGGCCCAGGGCAGGCCGCCGCAGCTTATCTGGCCGAGATCTATGGCATCGACTTCGTCAAACAGTTGTTCGTCGGCCAGCAGGTAACCTACACGCGCGACAACCGTCAGCTTGGCGAGTGGATCGCTCGCGGGACACATGCGGTAGGCCTTGGCAGCATCGCCGCCATTGTGGAGTTGTACAAGTCGCAAGGTGTCGACATTGCAGTGCCGACCTTGGCCGATGGTCCGGGGAGCCTGTTGGGTGGCTTCAGTGTCACCAAGCAACCCAAGGGGGCGCCGCATTCTGCCGCGGCATCGGTATTCCACAACTGGTATGCAAGCAGGCCCGGGCAGGAGGTGTTCGCTAAGGGGATGCTTGAGCCCAGCACCCGCGTCGATGTGAAGGTCGCGGGAATGCCCGACTACATTATCCCCAAGGGTGGCTTGAAATATCTCAACCAGTACGACGAGGATTGGTACGTGAAGACACGGCCCAAGCTCGCGAACGCGGTGCTCGAAGCGCTCGGCGGCCGCTGAGCGAGCCTTGGGCGGATAGGTTAAGTCGATGCCGCCATCCGGCTCCGCAACTGCGGGCACGGGCTTGACCGCGTCGCGGCCATTCTTGCCCGTGGACAGCAATCGCCTTCTGGGCATGTTGCTGGTGGTGGTCATCGGCATGATGACTCTGGTGCCGGTTGTCTATATTGTTGCCCAGAGTTTCAATCTGGCGAGTCCCGGTGGCGGATACCGGTTCGGCACGCTTGCGTGGGAGGAGATGTTCTCCAGCCCCAAAACGCTGAGTTCAATGGGGTACTCGTTTCTCCTCGCGATCCGTATCCCGATGGGCCTTTGCATCGCGCTTGCCATCGCATGGCTCCTAGTGCGTGTGCGTATTCCGTTCCACGGGTTCATCGAGTACGCGCTGTGGTTTGCCTTCTTCCTGCCGTTGCTGCCCATGACCATGGGATGGATCCTGTTGCTCGACGCGGATTATGGTCTAGTGAATCTCGCTTTCAAGAAGATGCCGTTCGTTGAGAATTCGCCGTTTTCGATTTATTCCGTGCCTGGCATCATCTGGGTGCATCTCACCCTTTCGACCGTGCCGATCATGGTGATCCTGCTGGCACCAGCGCTGCGCCAGTTGGATGGCACCCTGGAAGAGGCGGCCGACATGTGCGGGGCGGGGCTGTTGGCGACGCTTCGCAGAATCACGATTCCATTGATCGGCCCGGCGATCCTTACCGCGTTTGTCGCGGGTTTCATCCGCTCACTCGAAGTTTTCGAAATCGAGCAGTTGCTGGGCACGCCTGCCAACATCTTCGTCTACGCCACGCGAGTCTACGATCTCATTACCTGGGATCCACCCAAGTACCCGCAGGCCATGGCGCTTAGCGCGCTGTTCTTGGTGCTGCTACTGGGGATGGCGCTGCTCTATCAGTATTGGCTGAGGCGCCTGGCCGGGCGCGCGACGATTACCGGGAAGGGCGCACGTTTGCCGCCGCGACGCCACGGCAAATGGGCTTACCTGGGATCGGCAGTGATCCTGCTGTATGTCGCGATCAGCATCGTCCTGCCGCTGGTTGTATTGGTGCTGGGCTCATTCAATCGGTTATTTGGTTTTTTCTTCACCGCTTCGCCGTGGACGCTGGATCATTGGCGGGCGGTGCTGTCGAACCCTGGGGTCGCGCGCGCGCCCCGCCACG
>JBJXEY010000436.1:0-28192 GCA_046153355.1 Burkholderiales bacterium | reverse complement strand
TCATGTGGTGGATGAATCGGCGACATTGAGTCTTGCCGAGGCGGGCGCGGCGATCGATGTCATCTTCGAAGAATTAAAGCAGAACGGAAAAAAGGTTTTGGCTGCGGCCTCGAAAATGGTTGCCAAGACGGGAGTGAAATTCGACACCGCGTTGGTCGAGTCCGTTGGCATGCGGGTGGCCGACCAGATTACCGCCGAAGCCAAGCGCTGGCGTGCTGACCTGATCGTCATTGGCACGCACGGACGGCGCGGCATGCAGCGCCTGCTGATGGGTAGCGACGCCGAAATGGTGGTGCGCAATACCGAGGTGCCGGTGCTGCTCACGCATGGTCCGCGGGAGAAAACTGGCGTACCAGCATCCAGGTGAGGCCACTGGAAATGGTGGCGAGAAACCAGAAGAAAAAGAATCCGATCGAATAGACAGCGATGCGCGAGGGCGGGTCGCCCTGAAAAAATGCGACCAGCTCGGCGGGGTCGAACAAGGCGAAAAATAGCACCTCGCCCACGCAAGCCGTCAAAAACGAGGGCCAAAGTATCCACGCGGCGGCTTTCAACATCTGCTCCTCCTATTCAAGCTGGGGTTCCAGGCGCGCGGATTTACTGTGACGATCCAGCATCCCCGATATTCGCCAGGTGGACGCAACGTCTTCCAGGATCAGTTGGCGCGCTTCCGGCGTCAGCGCGGGGTGTGGTGCAAAGTACCTGCCGGCGCTGCGCAGGTTGAGTATCACCTCTTTATCTTCGCCTGAACGAGTGGGGTGAATCACGCGAAGGCGAAGCCTCGAAGGCAAAACAATTGATGCACCTACTTCTACTTCGAAGCCACCGTCGCGATATGCAACATTGGCGAAGATCTTCGCGTCGCGCGCCACTTGCTCGCGCGCAAGCTGCCGGTTGATGGTCATGCCGCGTTTGTAGTAATCCTCGGCCACCAGGCCATCATTGCTTTGCACCGCCAGCACCGTGGTATAGATGCCCGCGACCACCACGATTGCCGGCCCCGCCATCAACAGCCAAGGCCAAGGTTCGCGATACCAGGGGCGGGTTGGCTCCAAAGGCTCCGCCACCGCAGTCAATGTATTGGGCATTTGCACAGACATAACGCCGCTCCTCGATCAACGAATCACGAACACCGAACGGTCGCGCGCGACGATATCGGGCTCATCGGCGTCGCGCACTTCAAATTCAATCTCGTGCATTCCCGCGTTCGCCTGACCCGGTTGCAGGCGCAATTTCACCGGCACCATCATTGAGGTTGCGGCAGAGACCGTCACGGTATCGTTGGCCGCAACCGCGAGGGTCGGCAAACCCGAGACGCGAATCACGAATTGTTGCGAAGATTCGCGTGTGTTCATCAATTGCAAACGGTAGATGTTTTCGATACTGCCATCCTCCAGCTCGCGCGAAAGACTGCCTCGATCGCGTATCACGTCGAACTTGAACGGCTGGCGAAACCCAAGAGAGGTCAAGGCGCCGGCGATGACCAACCCGAGCACCGCAGCGTAGGCGAGCACGCGCGGCCGGGCTAGCCGACTCAGCATCTGCTTGCCGTTCCAGCGATGCTTCAAGGCATTTTCCGTGGAATAGCGAATCAGACCCGGGGCGTAGCCTATTTTGTCCATCACCTGGTTGCAGGCATCGACACAGGCGGCGCAGCCGATGCATTCGTACTGCAGGCCATTGCGGATATCGATGCCGGTCGGACACACCTGCACACAGATGCCGCAATCCACGCAGGAACCCAGGCCAAGCGTTGACGCGTCGGCGCTTTTTGAACGCGCACCGCGCGGTTCACCGCGCGCGCGGTCGTAGCTGATGATCATGGTGTCTGAATCGAACATGGCGCTTTGAAACCGTGCGTAGGGACACATGTATTTGCACACCTGTTCGCGCATCCAACCGGCATTGCCGTAGGTGGCAAGGCCATAAAACAGAACCCAGAACGACTCCCAGGGGCCAATTGAGAACGTGGCAATTTCGCCCGCCAACTCCCGAATCGGCGTGAAATAGCCAACAAAGGTGTATCCAGTCCAAAGCCCCAGGGCGATCCACAGCGAATGCTTGGTGAGTTTCAATACGAATTTGCGCGCGCTCATGGCTTGCCCATCGAGCTTCATCCTGCGCGCTCGATCACCCTCCACTTTTCGTTCGATCCAAAGGAAGATTTCCGTGTACACCGTCTGCGGGCAGGCATAGCCGCACCACAGGCGCCCCGCCGCCGTGGTGAATAAAAATAGGGACATCGCCGCAATCACCAGGAGCGCAGCAAGGTAAATAAAATCCTGCGGCCACAGCACCAACCCGAAGATGTAGAACTTGCGTGCAGCAAGGTCAAACAACACCGCCTGCCTGCCATTCCACTGCAACCAGGCAAGCCCATAGAACACCACCTGCGTGGCGATCACCAAGCTAACGCGCCAACCCGCGAACCAGCCGCTTACAGCGCGCGGATAGATTTTTTGCCGAACCTCGTAGAGAGATTCCTCGATCAACGTGTGCTCGGTGATGGATTTTTTGGGCACCAGATGAATCGGATGCACCGCTATCCTGGCGCCGCTCGCGGGCGATGCGCCGGCATCAGGCTCCGGCCCAAACGGTTGCAGCGTGTTCATTTTCCCGCCGGTGCGGGATTCGGATTCGCCAAGCCGTAGACGTAGGCGGCAAGAAGATGAATTTTGGCTTCGCTTAGAAATTCTTTATGCGCGGGCATCATGTTGTTGCGCCCGTTGGCTATCGTCTCCACCACGATTTCCTCGGCCGATCCGTGCAGCCAGATCTTGTCAACAAGATTGGGCGCGCCTAATTGCGGATTGCCCTTGCCCTCGGCGCCGTGACAAGCCACGCAGGTGGTATTGAATTTCTCGCGCCCGCGCGCCGCGCGAATTGAATCGTGGGTGCGGCCCGAGAGCGAAAACACATAGTGCGCCACGTCGCGCGGACCTTCCGCGCCCAGCGCCGCGCCCAACGCGGGCATGATGCCATTGCGCCCATCGGCGATCGACACCTTGATGGTTGCCGGATCACCGCCATAGAGCCAATCGCGGTCGGTGAGATTGGGAAAGCCACGACTGCCGCCGCCATCCGATGCGTGGCATTGCGCGCAATGATTAAGGAATAATTTTTGCCCGATCGCACGCGCATCGGCGTCGTAGGCGATGTCCTTTATTTCGCGGCTGGCGAATTTTTGAAACAAGGGGCCAAATTGCGCCTCGGCCTGCGTCATTTCTTCTTCGTACTGGCCGTGCGAGGACCAGTCAAAACCGCCTTTGTAAATAGCAATACCGGGATACAAAACAAGATAGCCGAGGCTAAATACAATGGTGAGGATAAACATCCACATCCACCAGCGCGGCAGAGGATTGTTGTATTCGCCAAGATCCTCATCCCAGGTGTGACCCGTCGTCTCACTAGACCCACCGGACACGCGCCGCGAACTCATGCCCAACAACAAAAGAAGGCAGGCGAGTATCGACACGATAGTGATAACGGCGAGGTAAATTTCCCAGAAGCCACTGGTGAAGTCGCTCATCTGCGTTCCTTTGCATCGCAGGCGTTGCCGTCTTCATCCTCGGTGAATGGCAGCATGGCCGCATCGGAAAAACCTTTCCTCGGCCAGGGGCTATAGGCCCAGATCAAAATGCCAAGAAAAGTAACAAAGGAAATCACTGTTACAGCGATGCGCAGCGTATCGACATCCATCTTCATCGCCCCTTGATCGAGGTGCCCAGCACCTGCAGATACGCCACCAGCGCATCCAGTTCCGTTTTTCCCGCCAGGTGTTTGCTGGCGCCGGCGATATCCTCCTCGCTATAGGGGTGGCCAAGGGTGCGCAGCACCTTGAATTTGGTTTCAATGATTGATGCATCCGCCGCTGTCTTTGCCAACCACGGATAAGCCGGCATGTTCGACTCGGGCACTAGCGCCCGCGGATTTTCCAGATGTATGCGGTGCCACTCGTCGCTGTAGCGTCCGCCGACGCGTGCCAGATCCGGCCCGGTGCGTTTGCTGCCCCATTGGAACGGCCGGTCGTAGACAAATTCACCGGCCACCGAATAATGGCCATAACGTTCGGTCTCAGCGCGAAACGGACGGATCATCTGCGAGTGGCAGTTGTAGCAACCTTCTCGCACATAAATGTCGCGCCCCGTGAGTTGCATGGCCGTATACGGTTTCAACCCGGTCACCGGCTCGGTGGTGGAGCGCTGGAAATACAGCGGCACGATTTCAACCAGGCCCCCAACGGCCACCACCAGCACGATCAACACGATTAACAGCGCGCTATTTTTCTCAATGGTTTCGTGGCTGAAATTCATGCCGCGAGGCTCCCGGCAAAGTGCGCCGGCAATGGAATGCGCGCATCAACCGGGGTACCGCCGGCGACCGTCTTGAATACATTCCACGCCATCACCAGCATGCCCGCCAGATACAGGATGCCGCCAATCAGCCGGATCACATAAAACGGATAGCTTGCTTTGACTGATTCGACAAAGGTATAGGTAAGCGTGCCGTCATCACCCACCGCGCGCCACATCAAACCCTGCATCACCCCGGCTATCCACATTGCGGCGATATAGAGCACGATGCCCACCGTCGCCAGCCAAAAATGCAGCGTGATCAACTTGATGCTGTACATCTCGGGGCGGCCAAACAGACGTGGAATCAGATAGTAGATACTCCCCATGCTCACCAGACCCACCCAGCCCAGCGCGCCCGAATGCACGTGGCCAATCGTCCAATCGGTGTAATGCGACAGCGCATTCACCGTCTTGATCGACATCATCGGCCCCTCGAAGGTCGACATGCCGTAGAACGATAGCGACACCACCAGGAATTTGAGGATTGGATCGGTGCGTAATTTGTGCCAGGCGCCGGCGAGCGTCATGATGCCGTTGATCATGCCGCCCCAAGAGGGTGCAAGCAGTATCAAAGAAAACAACATGCCCAGGGTTTGCGTCCAATCGGGCAAGGCGGTGTAATGCAGGTGGTGCGGGCCGGCCCACATATAGGTGAAGATCAACGACCAGAAATGCACCACCGAAAGGCGGTAGGAATACACCGGCCTGCCCGCCTGCTTGGGGATGAAGTAATACATCATCCCCAGGAACCCCGCGGTAAGAAAAAATCCCACCGCGTTGTGACCGTACCACCACTGGATCATCGCATCCTGCACCCCCGCGTAGGCGGAGTAGGACTTCCAAAAAGATACCGGCATGGCCGCCGAATTCACCAGGTGAAGGATTGCCACGGTGAGAATGAACGCGCCGAAAAACCAGTTGGCGACATAAATATGCGGGGTCTTGCGCAAGGCAATGGTGCCGAAAAACACGATCGCATAGGACACCCATACCAGCGTGATAAGAATATCGATGGGCCATTCGAGTTCGGCATATTCCTTGCCCGAGGTAAGCCCCAATGGCAAGGTGATGGCCGCGAGCACGATCACCACCTGCCAGCCCCAGAAGGTGAATTCGGCAAGCTTGGGCGCCAACAAACGCACATGACAGGTGCGTTGCACCACGTAGTACGAGGTGGCGAACAGCGCCGAACCGCCGAAGGCGAAGATCACCGCGTTGGTGTGCAGCGGGCGCAACCTGCCATAGGAGAGCCACGGCGTATTAAACCCAAGGTCCGGCCAGATAAGCTGCGCGGCGATCAACACGCCAACACTCATGCCCACCACGCCCCACACCACGGTCATGACGGCAAATTGCCGCACTACCCGGTAGTTATAAACGGATTCTGCGTTCATCTGCCTCGTTCCGTGGTTAATTTCATCCATGAAGCGGATGCTAAATTCCGCGCTTTTTAGCGATTTGATTTACATCAAGCGTTGTGCTTGCGTCGTTGTCATCGAGTATTCGATGACCCGGTCCTTCGAGATCGTCGAATTGACCGCTGGCCAAAGCAAACCAGAACACCGCCCCTACAAGGAACACCAGCACCACACTCATTGGCACCAAGAGGTAGAGAATCTCCATGTCGGCTGGGGCTATCGCGCCGGCACGGCGATCTGTCGCGGCGTGTCCAGATGAAGCTTCGATGAATCGCGGGACTGGCCGACACCGCATCGTTGCAACCGCAGTGCGTTGAGCAACACCACCAGGGAACTGGAGGACATGCCAATGGCCGCGGCCCAAGGGGTCAACTCACCTAAAACGGCAAGCGGCAAGACCAGAAGGTTGTAACCAAATGCCCAGCACACATTCTGCCGAATCACCCGCAGCGTTTTGCGCGCCAGCCGTATCGAATCCGGCAAAGCGCTCAAACGGCCTTCGAGCAACACGGCATCGGCCTTGATTTGCGCCAGACGCGTGCCGCTGCCCATGGCGATCGACACATCCGCCTGGGCCAGCACCGGCCAGTCATTGATGCCATCGCCCACCATCGCCACCCTACGACCCGCATTTTGCAGCGCGCGTACATAGTTCAGTTTTCGCTCTGGCGTGGCGCTCGATTCGACATGAGCAATGCCAAGCTTCCTCGCCAATTCCGTGGTGGGCGCGCAATCGTCACCGCTCAATAAATGCAGCGTGAATCCCATCGCGATAAGCTCGCTCGTGGTCTGTAACGCGTCCGGCCTGGGTGTGTCGGCAAGACGAAATGCGGCGAGCAATCCGCTTGGGTCGGCGAGCCAGATGATGCTGTCGTTCGATGTTCCCTCGCGCGCCGGCAAACAGCCGGCTAAATCGGCCACGAACTTCGCGCTTCCCAAACGGATCTCGCGGCCATTGACCTCCGCCGCGACCCCCGCGCCAGGTGTATTGCGAAAATTGGATATTCCCGGCGCCACGGCACCTTGACCGGTCGTTTGCGCGCGAAATGCGGCGGCGATGGGATGTTCCGACATGGATTCCAGCGCGGCGGCAATGCATAGATATTCATCTTTGGATCCCGGGCCCAATACGTGCGCCTCGACCAGACGCGGCATGCCATAAGTCAAGGTGCCGGTCTTATCGAAGACCACGTCGGTTGCGCCTGCCAGTGCCTCGATGGCGTGTCCGGCGCGCCCGATCAATCCGATTCGCGCCATCGCCCCGTGCGCAGCGGTCAACGCCGCGGGCATCGCCAGTGACAAGGCACAAGGGCAAGTCGCCACCAAAACCGCCACCACTACCAGTACCGCTCTTGAAGCATCCACGGCCATCCAATAGACACCGGCGAAACCTGCCAATAACAGCACCAGCAGAATGAAATGCGCGGCGACGCGATCAGCGAGTTTCACTAAACGCGGTTTTTGCGCGGCGCCCTGCTCGACTAGCCGCAGGATCGAGGAGAGCACACTGTCCGCGCCCACGCGGGTGACGCGAACCAGGAGTGGCGAGGTGAGGTTTACCGCGCCGCCCATAATCGGCGAGTCGATTCGTTTCGCCACCGGATGCGACTCACCCGTCAACAGGGCTTCGCTTGCTTGGCTTTCTCCCTCGATGACCACGCCGTCGGCGGGAAAAGTTTCACCCGGCTTCACCATTAACAGATCGCCCTGCTTCAACTCAGCAACGGGGATCTGCTGTGTATCTCTTGACCGCGGAAATTTCGTCAAGCGATGCGCGAATTCGGGCACCAGCCGCTCCAGATGCAGGAGCGCGGCACTGGCGCGCTGCCGTGCCAGTAATTCGAGATATCTACCCAACAGCAGCAGAAACACGAACATGGTCACCGAGTCGTAATAAACCTCAGTGCCACCGCGAATAGTGGCCACCACGCTGGCAACAAATGAAATCGCAACTCCCATGGCGATCGGCACATCCATGCCAAGCCGCCGCGCGACCAGCGAACGCCACGCGCCGCGGAAAAACGGGGCGGCGGAATAAATCACCACCGGCACGGTCAGAACAAAGCTGGCCCATTGCATCAATTGCCCGATGTCGGCAGTCATTTCGCCCTCGCCGGCGATATACGCGGGCAGCGCATACATCATCACCTGCAGCATGCCGAAACACGCCACGAACAAGCGCCACAGCAAATCTCGGCGCTCCATGCCACGCTTGGTATCGGCGCCCGCGGGGTCGTAAGGCGTGGCGCGAAAACCTATGCCCGCCACCGCGGCGAGTATTTGGCTCAAGGCGATGCGCGAGGCGTCCCAGCGCACCGTGGCGCGGTGTGTCGAATAATTGACTTGCGCACCAAGTACGCCCGGCATTGCGCCAAGAGTCTTCTCGTTGGTGGCCGCGCACCCGGCGCAGCGTATGCCTTCGATCAACAGGCAAACTTCGCGCTCGCGCCCAAACGAGCGCACCAGCCCACGCTGCGCGGCCGGGTGGTCGTAGACGCGAAGATCTTCGCCGGACAATTTGTCGCCAGCGGAAATCACAGCAGCGGGGACAATTTGTGCGCCTCGAATCTCATGCCCAAACCGGGCTAGCGATACACCAATGTCGGGATCTTCGATTTAGTCAGAATCTCGTGTGTCTGGCTGCCGTGCAGCAGTTCCTGAAAGCCGCTGCGGCCGTGGGAAGCCATGAAAATCAAATCGCAACCATTGCGCTTGGCGGTGTCGATGATCGCGACATAAGGTTCATCGGATAGTTTCACCTCGCATTTCACCTCGACGCCGGCCTCCTTCCCAAGTTGCGCGATGCGCTCTAGCATCTTTTCGCCCTTGGCGATGGTGCGTGCCTCGTATTTCTCGATATGCTCGAATTTTCCCGACATCAATTCACTTCGACTGGGCATCGGAAAAGTCGGCATCGCGGTGAGCGCGGTGACGCGCGCCTTGGCATCGCGCGCGAATTCGATGCCTGCCTGGACTGCTTTTTCGGCGGTCTTGGAACCGTCGGTAGGTATCAAAATGTGTTTGAACATTGCCCCTCCTGGTAAGCTTGGAACTCCCTCTACGAATCGCCTTGCCCCTCGAGTTCGCGGGATTTCTTGAATTGAGTTTGCCCTGGGGCCGGCATGGCACGATTGATAAAGATCAACCGCCTTGATGAAAATTCGCGTCCTCAGCCACAACATCCACAAAGGGTTTTCGCACCTCAACCGGCGGCTGACGATCCATGAATTGCGCCACGGATTGCGGGAAATCGACCCGGATATCGTTTTCTTGCAGGAAGTGCAGGGTCGGCACGACCGCCACGCCAAGCGCCATCTGACGTGGCCCGAAGAACCGCAATACGAATTCTTAGCCGATGAGGTCTGGCAAGACCACGCCTACGGGCGTAACGCGGTGTACGACCATGGACACCATGGCAACGCGATTCTGTCGCGCTACCCGATCGTATTCGCCGAAAACCAGGATGTCTCAAACCATAAGTTCGAACGCCGCGGCCTGCTGCATTGCATTGTCGCGCCGCCGCAAGGTCCGCGCATACATTGCGTATGCGTGCATCTGTCCCTCGATGAGCGTGGCCGGCGACACCAAATCGGCGAACTGATCACTCGCATGCGCCACCTGGTTCCGTCAAACGAACGCTTGCTGATCGCCGGCGACTTCAACGACTGGCGAAATCTGGCGGGCAGGCGCTTGGCCGACTCCTTGAACATGCTCGAAGCGTTCCGTGATCGGCACGGCAAATATGCGCGCAGCTTTCCGAGCGCATTTCCCATTCTTCGCCTGGACAGAATCTACACGCGCGGTTTCACCGTGGACCATGCGCAGGTACATCATGGAAAGCCATGGTCGCGCATTTCCGATCACGCCGCGATTTCGGCGGAGCTTGTGCTCATCGAATGATTTTCCAGGAAGGCAATCGACTCACCCTGCTGCGGTGCGGAACGGACTACTTTCCCGCGCTCTTGGATTCGATCGCCGGCGCCCGCCAATTGGTTCACCTGGAGACCTACATCTACGCCGACGACCGGGCCGGCCGCGAGGTGACGCAGGCGCTTTGCGATGCGGCTAAACGGGGCGCGACAGTGCGCATATTGGTCGATGGCTTTGGCTCGCGGCACATGTCTATGACGCAGCGGCAGGTACTGCGCGAGGCTGGCGTGGATTTACTGGTATTTCGGCCCGAAGTCACCGCATTCAGGCTACGCCGCCATCGCCTGCGGCGCATGCATAGAAAGATTGCCACCATTGATGGACAGGTCGCGTTTGTCGGTGGCATTAATATCGTCGATGACTTCGACGAATTTGAAGCCGGCGAATTCGAAACCGGCGAACCAGGCCAATCAAACAACGCTCGGCTTGACTACGCGGTGCGCATTGAAGGACCGCTGGCGGCGGCGGTATCGCACGAGGCACAGCATTTGTGGCGGCGCGTGTCATGGGCGCGCCTGCGCCGCCGCGGGCATGCCGACATCGTCCTGCCGACGCCGGCATCGGCCGGCACGCAGCGCGGTGCCCTTGTGGTTCGCGACAATCTGCGGCACCGCGACGACATCGAAAATGCCTATCTCGACTCGATTGCCGCGGCGCGCACCGAAATCATCGTCGCCAATGCCTATTTCTTTCCCGGGCGGCGTTTCCGGCGCGCACTTGAGGAAGCCGCCCATCGAGGCGTCGCGGTGGTACTTCTGCTGCAGGGACGCTCCGACCACCCCTTGCTGCAGTACGCTTGGCGCGCCTTGTACGGGCCGCTATTGGATTCGGGCGTACGCATCCACGAGTACGCTCGTGGCGTACTACATGCCAAGGTGGCGGTGATCGACGCCACGCGCGCCACGGTAGGATCCTCCAACATCGATCCATTCAGCTTATTGCTCGCCAAGGAAGCCAATATTTTCATCGATGACCCCGAATTCGCCCACGCGCTGCGCGAGGACTTGCGCATAGCCATTGCTAGCGGCGCCAACGAGATTGCGCCCGCGCACTGGCGCTCGCAATCGATATGGAGAAAGTTTCCGCATTGGATTGCTTATGCGCTGGCGAGGATTTCGATTGGCTTATTCGGTTACGGAGGACAGCTGTGACCTATTTTGTTCCTGCGAACCTTCCGGTTCCTGCAAGCTCGCCAGTATGCTTGCGTCGTCGCGCCCGGCCAACTTGCGTCGGCTACCTTTACCTTTAGACCAGCAAATTCAGGAAATGCCGCTCAATGTTGCGACGACGACTTCGGAAACACCTGCCAACCCGAGAAACCCTCGGGCAGAACAAGTACTACCACCGTTACGGCGCGTTTCTGCAACACCCTTCGCTGTGGCACCTGAATCGGCGTTCAGTCTCGGGGGGGGTCGCTGTCGGACTGTTCTCCGGCCTGGTGCCAGGGCCATTGCAGATGCTCACTGCGGCGCTACTCGCGGTGCCACTGCGGGTCAATCTGCCGGTGGCACTAGCGACCACTTTGTATACCAACCCGATCACCATCGGGCCTTTGTATCTCCTTGCTTACGCCTATGGCCGCGTGCTCATTGGCGGCGATGGCGCAGCGATTGAGGCGCCCTCGATCGACTGGTTGCATTTTTGGAACTGGGTGGAGGCCTACGCCGCCTGGGCGCTTAGCCTGGGCAAGCCACTGTTTGTCGGCTTGATCGCCTTGGCCGTTACCTTGGCCGCGCTAGGATGGGTAATGGTGCAAGGGCTGTGGCGGCTTCAGGTCGTCCTCGCGTGGCGGCGACGCGCGGCACGACGGGCACAATCCCGCCGCTCTATGGTTACCCGCTCGAAGCGGCTTCCGGACATCAACGAATAATCAATACCGGCGCGGTGCTTGTGGCCAGCACCCGAGTCGCCACCGAGCCGAGCACCAGATTTCTCAGCAGGCCGCGCCCATGCGAACCCATGACAACCATATCGAACCTGCCCCGCTTGGCGAGCTTGGTAATTTCGTCGCCCGGGTTTCCCACTTTGAGCGCCTCGGTGTAGGCAAGGTTCACAGCTTTCAATGCTTGGCGCGCCGGTTTCATGGCTTTTTCGTAGCCATCCAGGTAATAGGTCTGGACATTCGACTTTGCAAGGTTCCGGGAGACGTGCGGCGGCAACGCTATCTGCACATTGACAATGGTCAATGTGGCGAACTTGCCGAATAAATTAACATGATGCGCAACGTAATCAATCGCGCGCTTGCTGCATGCACTACCGTCGACCGCGATTAGAACTTTCATGTATATCCTCTCGGTTGGAAATTGCCGGCATCATCGGGGCTCGGTGCCCCAACTAACTGACGTGGATCAAAAGAATGGAGTTTAGTATGAGCGGCGAGGATTCGCATCAAATAGAACAAGAAGCATCGCCATTGACCACCGGCGCTCTCGCCATCGACCCGGTATGTGGCATGAAGGTGAATACCGCCAAGCCAGCGGTTCTGACCACCACACATGAGGGCCGGGTGTTTTATTTCTGCGGCAAGGGATGCCAGACCAAATTCACCGCCAATCCGGGGTTCTATTTGGATAAAGAAAAATCGGTGACGCCTCCCAACACTCATAGCGACCATTCCAATGGCGCATCGCAGGCGACCCACGCGCACGCGATGCAATCGCCGGCTGCAGCGCCGGGCGCGACCTATACCTGCCCGATGCACCCCGAAGTACGCCAGATCGGCCCCGGTCCCTGCCCCAAATGCGGCATGGCACTGGAGCCCGAGGCAATCACCGCGGACGCAGGACCCAATCTGGAACTCCTCGACATGACGCGGCGTTTCTGGATCGGCTTGGTTCTAACCCTGCCGATCTTCGTGCTTGCGATGGCCGAACACGTTCCCGGTTTTCATATCGACGCCCTGGTCGAACCGGAGATATCCGGCTGGATTCAATTCGCGCTCTCGGTTCCTGTGGTGAGCTGGGCGGCGTTGCCGTTCTTCGTACGCGGATGGAACTCGCTCGCCTCGCAAAACTTGAATATGTACACCTTGGTGATGCTGGGCGTGGGCGTGGCGTTTGGCTATAGCGTGATCGCGCTATTCGCGCCGGGATTATTTCCGCCTGCTTTCCACCATCACCCAGGATTTGTCGCGCTGTATTTCGAGGCCGCCACGGTTATCGCGGTGCTGGTGCTGCTGGGAGAGGTGCTGCAATTGCGTGCCCGGGAAAATACTTCAAGCGCGATTCGCGCCTTGCTGAAGCTCGCGCCGCAAACCGCGCATCGCGTGAGGAGCGAACAGGGCCAAACATCGCACGATGAGGAAATCGCCTTGGACCAGGTGGTCAAAGGGGACTTGCTGCGTGTCAAACCGGGTGAGAAGGTGCCGGTCGATGGTGTGGTTACCGAAGGACATTCGAGCATCGATGAGTCGCTCCTCACCGGCGAGCCCATCCCAGCGGAGAAACACGCCGGCGACAAAGTCACCGGCGCCACCTTGAATGGCAACGGATCGTTCGTGATGCGCGCCGAACGAGTCGGCGCGGAGACGCTGCTCGCGCAAATCGTACAAATGGTGAGCGAGGCGCAACGCAGCCGCGCGCCCATCCAGAATCTGGCTGATGCCGTGGCCGGCTGGTTCGTGCCGGCAGTGGTAGGCATAGCGTTGCTGGCCTTTATCGTATGGTCGATATTCGGCCCGCCGCCCTCGATGGCCTTTGCGCTCGCCACAGCGGTATCGGTACTGATCATCGCCTGCCCCTGCGCACTGGGCTTGGCCACACCCATGTCCATCATGGTGGGCACCGGTCGCGGCGCGCAAGCAGGCGTGTTGATCCGCAATGCCGAGGCACTGGAGCGATTGGAGAAAATCGACACGCTGGTAGTGGACAAAACTGGCACGCTTACCGAAGGCAAGCCACGTCTGGCAACGATGCTGGCCGGTGACGGGTTTACCGAGGACATGTTGCTCGCCAACGCTGCCAATCTGGAGCGCGGCAGCGAACACCCGCTGGCGGCGGCGATAGTTGCGGCGGCAAAAGAACGCAACCTGGCCGCGGCAACCGTGACGGATTTTCAAGCGCACACTGGGCGAGGCGTATCGGCGAAACTCGATGGCCGCGTGCTTGCCCTGGGCAGCCTCGCCTATGCCGAAAGCTTGTGCACCGTCTCGGATGAAATTAAACAACACGCCGAACGCTTGCGCGCCAACGGCGAAACCGTGGTGTTCCTGGTGGTTGATGGCCGCGCCTCCGGCCTCATCAGCGTCGCCGACCCGATTAAAGCTTCGACCCCCGAAGCGCTGCGCGAACTCGCCCTGGAGGGCATACGCGTGGTGATGCTCACTGGCGACAATGAAACCACCGCACGCGCCGTGGCCAAACGGTTAGGCATAGATGATGTGCGCGCCGAAGTTTTACCCCAGGAAAAAGGCGCAGTAGTTAAAGCGCTGCGCGCCCAAGGCCGCATCGTGGCCATGGCCGGTGACGGCGTCAACGACGCGCCGGCGCTCGCTGAAGCCGACGTTG
This sequence comes from Burkholderiales bacterium, assembly GCA_046153355.1. Classification (GTDB taxonomy): domain Bacteria; phylum Pseudomonadota; class Gammaproteobacteria; order Burkholderiales; family SG8-39; genus 2-02-FULL-62-17. The sequence goes on along the minus strand of JBJXEY010000436.1, from coordinate 13,984 downwards.
GCATCGCCATGGGCACCGGCTCCGACGTAGCAATCCAAAGCGCCGGCGTCACCCTGGTGAAAGGCGACCTGCGCGGCATCGTGCGGGCAATAAAACTTTCTCGCGCCACCATGAAAAACATCCGCCAGAATTTGTTCCTTGCCTTTGTCTATAACGCGCTTGGCGTGCCGATCGCGGCGGGGGTGTTGTTTCCCTTCACCGGACTATTGCTCAATCCGATGATCGCGGCGCTGGCGATGAGTTTGTCGTCGGTGTCTGTGGTAAGTAATGCGTTGCGGCTGCGCAAGGAAAATATCTAGAAGCAGATATTTCCAATTATCAGATCATTTATTGGATTTAATATTCCTCACAGAGCACACCAAATAGGCTTAGTCATTATTAATTGTTAAACATTTAACTCACAGCTTCAATGATGCCGGAGCACTCGTACTCCGGAATACCCGGGCCCTACTTTGGGGTCGAATCCTTGTTCTACCCCTTCAGGCATTGGTCGCGAACACGTGCTAACTTTGCTGCTTTCGTGGAGGTAATCATGAACGTTTCTGTAAAGACTTTAGGCATTGATCGTCTAAATATCGACGATCGGCTTGCGCTTGTCGAGGAAATTTGGGCAAGCATTTGCGTTGATGCCAATACATTCCCTCTTACAGAACAGCAACGCGCAGAGCTCGATCGACGCGTAGCCGAGGATGATGCGTTCCCGGATGACGTCACACCCTGGGACGAAATAAAGGCCTCAGCGCGCGCACGCCTGGCGCGATGACGCTTCGGATAGTTTTCCGACCTGCGGCCAAACGCGAATTCAATGATGCCGCTGACCGCTATGAGGCGCAACGTTCGGGTCTTGGTGAAGAATTTATTATTGAAATTGACCAAGCCGTCGCCAAAGCCGAGTCCAACCCAGAGCATTGTCCAATTGTTTTCGGCGATGTTCGTCGGGCAGTCGCAAGGCGATTTCCATTTTCCGTTTACTTCAGGATTCGCCGGAAGACGATGGTTGTTCTGGCAGTTTTTCACGGTCGCCGCAATCCTGTGATATGGCAACGGCGGGTATAACCCTTTAGATGCAGCGGACGGGCGAAAGCGAGCTTGAGTTTCTTCGGAGCCATCACGCGCGTTTATGACGTAGCTTCAATGATGCCTCCCTGGCGCCTTTGACCGCCACTTCAAGGCTTCAATGAGGCCGGAGCACGCGTGCTCCGGAATACTCCTCGCGCTGATGCGCGATGGCGCCAGAGACCGTATCCGCGTTATGCGCGAATTCGCCCTGCACCCATTAAAGGTACGCGAGACGCGGGCAGTAAACGTAATCATTCACCATGCGCACTGGAGTGAGTGGAATCTCGCAGGACAACACCGGAAACAACCACTCGTGCTTGAGACCCAAGCTGGTCTGCAATTCTTGGCGTTTCATCGCCCCGTTCATGGTCGCAAGCAGACTCGCAATCTCTTCGTCGACTACCCCGGTGACTACCCCGGTGACTTCCCCGGCGCTCCCAGAGCGTACCGCTACTGCGGCCACCGGCAAACGGAACGTCGCCACCGCCGTGCCGCGAAGTTGGCACTGGTCGAAAGACCCGGTTTTGTCAACGCCACCAAAGCGCACCATGCGCAACTCACGCTGCGTATAGCCGAGCATTTTCCCAATCCCGATTCCCAGTCTTGTTACCGGCAGCACCCAAAGTACCAGCGACGCCAACTCTGGCGGCGACTCTGGATGAAACTCTGGCCGCGCATCTGGCTCCGACTCTGGCTGCTACGCCCCAATGTTCGTAACGACGAGCAGGTCTTATCAGTACACACATGGGTCCAATACATTTCTAGCATCTGCCGACTCGCTCGCGATAGAAAATCTCCAATTCATAGCACCGATCCTCCGTGAAATGCCCCTGCTGGCGCGAATGCCAGCCCTCGCGCAGAATGGCGTGCAACTGATAAATGCGGTCGAATTTGTCCATGGCCCCTCGCGCATTTTGGCGATCTCAGTGTAAAGTCGCTCCGCTCAATAACCGAGGAGAATTTTATGGCCCGTTTCAGTTTCGCACTGGTTCACTTGGTTCTACTCGCTGCATCGGGCGCCGCAAGTCTGGGCGCTTTCGCGCAATACCCCGACAAACCCATCCGCTTGGTGGTGCCGCAAGCCGCCGGCAGTAACACCGACATCGTGGCGCGCGCGCTTGCAGCGGAATTGACGCCGATTCTCGGCCAACCGCTCATCATCGATAACCGTCCCAGCGCGGGTTTGATCATCGGTTTGGATTTCACGGCGAAGTCAGCGCCGGATGGTTATACGATTTGTATGTCGCCCATTGGGGCACTGGCCATCAGCCCGCATATGTTCGAGAAGCTACCCTATGTGATCGAGCGCGATTTTCAACCGATCACGCAGCTCACCAATGGGCCGCTGATGTTGGCGGTATCCAATTCGCTGCCGGTGAATTCGGCGCGCGAGATCATTGAGTATGCGAAGAAAAATCCGACTGCACTGTCGTTTGCTTCCTCTACCGCCGGCTCACCGGGGCATCTTGCCGGCGAGTTGCTGCGTATCGTTTCCGGTGGCCTGATCGAGCACATTCCCTATAAAGGCGGTGCACCGGCTATCGCCGATTTGCTGGCCGGTCGCGTGCAGATCATGTTTGAAGGGATGAATTCCATCGGGCCGCAGGTGAAAGCAGGCAAGCTTCGCGGCATTGCGATTACTTCGGAGAAACGCGTGGATGCCTTCCCCGATATGCCCACCATGGCGGAGTCCGGATTGCAAGGGTTCGATATCAGCGTGTGGCAAGGCATGGTCGGACCGGCGGGTTTGCCGCGCCCTTTGCTTGATCGCATCAATGGCGCGGTGAATCGTGCCATCGCTACGTCGAACTTCAAGACGCGCATGGTGGAATTGGGTAATGAGTCGGCCGGGGGCACGCCCGAAGCGTTCGCCGCATTGATCAAAAAAGATTCAACGCGTTGGGGCGAAGTGATTCGCAAGGCCGGCATTAAAGCGAACTAAAAAACGTCATGACTGAACACATCACCGACGCCGGCGAATTCGACACCATCATCATCGGCGCGGGCTCGGCGGGTTGTTTGCTCGCCAATCGTTTATCAAGCGACCCCACGCATCGGGTATTGTTGCTTGAAGCCGGTGGCAGGGACGATTCCATCTGGCTGCATATTCCCATCGGTTACCGCTACACCATTGGCGATCCGCGCTACGACTGGTGTTTTCAAACCGCCGCTGAGCCGGAATTAAAGGGGCGTTCGATCTCGCATCCGCGCGGCAAGGTGATCGGCGGGTCATCGGCTTTAAATGGCATGTTCCAGATTCGTGGGCAGGCGGCCGACTACGACGATTGGCGCGATCTGGGCAATGAGGGCTGGGGATGGAAGGATGTGTTGCCCTATTTCAAGGCGCATGAAAATTTTGAATTTGGCGAAAGCGCGGAGCACGGCGCCAAGGGCGAGCTGTTCGTACAACAATCGCGCGCCGCATTTCCCGTGTTGGATGCGGTGGCCGATGCTGCGGTCGAAGCGGGTCTGCCGCGATTGCAAGATCTCAACCTTGGCGACAACGAGGGCGTGGGCCCAGTGCATTTCACGCAAAAGAACGGCCGGCGCTGGAGCGCGGCGGCGGCATTTTTGAAACCGGCGCTGCGACGCGGCAATCTGCGCTTAGTTACCGATGCGCTGGTGGATCGCGTGAGCATCGAGGGCAAGCGTGCCACGGGCGTAGGTTATGAGCTTGCCGGCCGCCAATTTCATGCGCGTGCTACGCGCGAAGTCATCGTCTCGGCGGGGTCATTGTGTACACCACCAATACTCCTTCGTTCCGGGCTTGGACCCGCCAATCACCTTCGTGAACATGACATTGCGGTACATGCCGATCTGCCGGGCGTGGGCGCGAATCTTCAAGATCATTTGCAATTGCATTTAAGTTACAAGCTGGAAGGCGCGAGCACCCTCAACGATCAATACCATTCGCTAGTGAGGCGCTTTTGCATGGGCGTGCAATACGCCCTGTTTCAGCGCGGCCCGATGTCGATGGGTCCCTCCCCTTTGGGCATGTTCGCCCGCTCAGACCCAGGTCGTCATCGCGCCAACGTCGGCCTCATCGCCATGCCCTTTTCGCGCCAAGGCGCCAAAGCCACCAGCCCGTTTCATCCCCATCCCGGCATCACCATCAATATGTACGAATTACGCGCCGCGAGCCGTGGCCACGTAAAGCTTAAATCTTCAAATGCGCGCGAATTGCCCGAGATATTTTTCAATTACCTCTCCGCGCCCGAGGACCGCCGTGTGGCCATCGACAGCATTCGGCTGTCGCGGCGCATCATGCGGCAACCCGCGCTCGCTCCATACCGGCCCACCGAAATCTCACCGCGACCCGAAGCGCACGATGAGGATGACGAGGCACTGCTCGATATGTTTCGCAGTTTCTCAACCACCGTGTTTCACCCGGTGGGCACGGCGAAAATGGGACCGGACGCAGATTCCATGGCGGTAGTCGACGCGCGGCTTCGCGTAAAAGGCATAAACGGTCTACGCGTCATCGATGCCTCGGTGATGCCAGTGGTTTCCTCGGGCAATACCAATGCGCCCACGATGATGATCGCCGAGAAAGGCGCGGCAATGATCAAAGAGGATGCGCGTAAGTGATCGATAAAACGGCAGTAATTCCCGCCGGCGCATAACACTCAGAGCGGCACACAACAAGGAATAAGCATGTCTAAGAAAAAACTCGCGGGCGCGCCCGTGCGCAGTCGCAAAAAAGTCGTCCCGACAAAAGTCCGCTGGAATTCGGACCTCATCGTCGACCTGATGCGGCAATACAATTTCCCCTATGTGCCGTTGAACCCGGGTTCCAGTTTTCGCGGCCTGCACGATTCGATGGTCAATTACGGCCAGGACGATCCGCAGATGCTGCTCTGCCCGCACGAGAACATCGCCATCCAAATCGCGCATGGTTACGCCAAGGCCACCGGCGAACCGCTGGTGGCCATCGTTCACAACTTGGTGGGCCTCCTGCACTCTTGCATGGCGGTGTATTACGCCTATATCGACCGGGTGCCGATTTTCATCGTTGGCGCAACCGGGCCCCTGGATACCGCCAAGCGCCGCCCGCGCACCGATTGGATTCACACCGCCAAGGTGCAGGGCAATGTGGTGCGCGACTACACCAAGTGGGACGATCAACCGCACACCATCGACGATGTACCCGATTCCTTCGCGCGCGCCTACAGCGCCATGATGACCGAGCCGCAAGGGCCGGTGTACACCTGTTATGACGCATCCATGCTCGAAGAAGCCTTACCGCATGCGGTGGCGCTGCCACCGATAAACACCGCGCGCGTCCCCACCCGTATGTCGCCCGACACCGCGGAACTCGCGCGCGTCGCCGAAATGATGGCTTCTGCACGACACCCCATTTTGCTTGCCGACTGGACCTGCCGCGCGCCGCATGGCTATGACGATCTGGTTACGCTTGCCGAGACACTGGGCGCGGGCGTTATCGATATTGGGGCCAGGCTCAATTTTCCCAATCGTCATCCATTGAATATGAGCTTGTGCGCGGAGGCCGCTTTAAAGGACGCTGACCTTATCGTCGCACTGGATGCGCGCGATTGGGAAAAGGTCACGACAAGCCTGGATAGCGTAACGAGGAAAACGGTGAGCCTCGTGCCCAAATCGGCCAAGTGGGTGGAGATCAGCTTCGCCGACGTGGAAATTTCCAGCTGGGCCACCAACTATCAGCGCCGCCTGCATGCGGATATCAAAATCCTCGCCGATACCTCGCTTGCCATTCCTGAACTCACCAAACTATGCCGCCGCCTGATGGCGCGCAACGCCACATCGGGTCAACGCGTCGAGGCACGCAAACGAAAATTGGAACGCCTGCATACGCAATCGATGCAACACTGGGCGAACCGCGCGAAAGACAATTGGGACGCCACTCCCCTGAGCACCGCGCGCTTGGCTTCGGAGGTTTGGACCGCCATCAAGGATGAGGACTGGGTGCTTACCTCGAGCAATCTCAATGGTTGGTGCAATAAGCTGTGGAATTACGATAAGGCATATCGTTATGCGGGTTATGCCTTGGGCACCTCCACGCAAATCGGCACGGCGTTAGGCACCGCCCTCGCGCACCGCGACAAAAAGCGCCTGGTGGTCGATATCCAGCCCGATGGCGACCTGATGTTCGATGCCGGCGCCTTGTGGGTGGCGGCGAAGTACCAAATCCCCATGCTGGTGGTGATGTACAACAACCGCGCCTACTACAACGACTGGGAACACCAGATTCGCATGGCGAAAAAACGCGGCACCCCGGTGGAGCGAGCCTATATCGGTATGGACATTATGAAACCGGAAATCGATTTCGCCGGCCTGGCGCGCGCCCAGGGCTGGTATGCGGAAAATCGCGTCGAAAATGGCGATGATCTAGCCGCGGCGTTGCAGCGTGCGATTGCCGTGGTGAAGTCGGGCAAACCAGCGCTGGTGGATACGGTGACGCAGTTTCGCTAGCCCATTTTGAGTCGGCGTCGCAACGCCGCTTAAATTTACCTCGGCGAGGAGGTTCAAGCCTTATAATTTGTTACCCCACCGCCTGCGGTAATCGAGGCGGAGGGATCCGACCTTCCGCCCGATCTTTTCGGCACTACCTATACGAATGGAGTTGCAATGACCGTCTTCGCCCAAGTAGCCCTTCCCTATGCAAAAGATGCGCTGGTACCGCATGTTTCCGTCGAAACTATCGAATACCACTATGGCAAACACCACGCCACCTATGTGACCAACTTGAACAACATGGCCAAAGGCACCGAGTTCGAGAACCTGTCACTGGAAGAAGTAGTAAAAAAAGCCCCCGCCGGCCCGATCTTCAATAACGCCGCGCAAATCTGGAACCACGATTTCTACTTCCTCGGCTTCAAGCCCGTCGCGCAAGGCGGTGGCGGCAAACCCTCGGGCGCGCTGGCAGCCGCGATCGACAAGCAGTTTGGGTCCTTTGACGAATTCCAAAAGCAGTTCGACGCCAAGGCCGCCGGCACCTTCGGTTCGGGCTGGGCATGGCTGTGCAAAAAAGCCGACGGTTCGCTGTCGCTTGAGAGCACCAGCAATGCCGCCACGCCGCTGACCCAAGGCATGACCCCGCTGTTGACCTGCGACGTCTGGGAGCACGCCTACTACATCGACTATCGCAATAGCCGCCCCAATTACCTGAAGGGCTTCTGGGCCATTGTTAACTGGGATTTCGTCGCGGCGAATTTCGCCAAGTAGACCATCGAGAGATACCGAAAATTCGGTATGAAAAAGGGCTCAGCCAATTCGCTGGGCCTTTTTTTTAGCAACGGATTAAATATGAATCCATTTGGTGAAAATTCCAGGCTGACACGTTACTTGGTTACGGTATTGTTTCTCGTCGCGTACTGCACCCAGACGATGGCGCAATCAACCTGGCCTACAAAACCGGTGCGCATCGTCATCCCGGTTCCGCCAGGGGGATCTCAAGACACACTCGGTCGCGGCGCCGGCGCGGAGCTAACTAAAATCTGGGGTCAGCCCGTGGTCGTGGAAAGCCGGCCCGGGGCCGGTGGCATTACCGCCGCCGATGCGGTGGCGAAATCCTCAGCCGACGGCTATACGTTGCTGATGTCAGACGAAGTGCCCTTGATTCTCACCCCCTTACTTCACAAGACCTTGCCCTACGATCCGGCGAAGGACTTCATTCCCGTGGTGACGCTGGCGCAATCCTCCAGCATCGTCGTAGCGCCCGCGAGCGCACCATTCAATTCGATGGCGGAACTGATCGCAACAGCCAAAGTCAAGCCTGGCACCATTAATTTTGCGAGCTTTGGTCCGGGAAGTACTTCGCATCTCAATACCGAGGATTTCGCCGTCCAGGCCGGCATAACGTTGACGCATGTACCTTACAAAGGCGGCGCCGAAATCATGCGTGGGCTCATGTCCAGTGATATCAATTTTGCCTTCACCGGTCTCGCAGCAGCGGTACCTCTCATCAAGCAGGGGCGCATCAAAGCGATTGGCTTTGCGGGCGAGGTACGTCTACCTTTGTTTCCCGAGGTACCTACGGTATCGGAGACCCTGCCAGGATTTCAAACGCGTGCCTGGTTCGGTTGGATGGCGCCGGCGGGTACGCCTCGCCCAGTGGTCGACAAAATTGCCGCGGATGTCGCTCGGGTCATCGCCAACCCGTCATTTAAGGAAAAATTTCTCGATAGTGCGGGCTTGGCGCCCTATAGCCTCACGCCCGATCAATTTCAGCAATTGGTAACGACGACGCGCGCCAAATATCAGGTGCTGGTGAAAAAGCTAAAACTGGAGCCAAGTTAAGCAACGAATTTCATTGTGTCGTTGACGACGCGCAACAATCGCGGATCGCTTCACTCCGCTTCGATGCCGGCGGCCTTCACCAGTTTGCCGGTGATGGTGACGCTCCTTTTTACCATCTCGGCGAGTTCTCCCGCTGTGCTGGTCGAGACAACGAACCCGATTGCCTCCAGTTTCACGCGTAGCTCCGAGGCCGCCATGGCTCTGACGATTTCCTCGTTCAAGCGCGAAACCATGGGCGCGGGCAGACCTGCCGGCCCGAAATACGCCACCCATCCCGGCGGCCGTTCATAGCCGGGCAACTGTTCGGCAACCGTGGGCACATTGGACAAGGCCGAAAAACGCGCATCGCCATTGACGGCAATGATGCGAAGCTTTCCCGCATTGGCAAATTGCACCAGATTGGCGAGGGCCGAAAATGCAATCTGCACTTCACCGCTCATCAAATCGTTGATCACTTGCGCGCTACTTTTGTAGGGAACATGCGTCCACTCAATACTGGTGAGTTGGCGCAGCATCTCCGAGGACAGATGATGCGTAGTGCCCACGCCCGAGGTGGCGTAGGAAAGCTTGCCGGGATTACGCCGCGCGTGATTAATCATTTCGCCGATCGAACCCACCGGCAATGCCGGATTGACCACCACCACCGCCACCGCTTCGGCGACCTTGGCGATCGGTGAAAAACTTTTAACCGAATCGTAGGGTGTGTTTTTAGATAAAAATACGCGTGTGATGATTTGCGCGGAGGACGTCATCATCAAGGTATAGCCATCAGGCGCGGCGCGCGCGACGGTGGCGGCGCCAATCGAGCCGCTTGCACCTAGCACCAGATCGACTACCACTGGTTGCCCTAGCGCCTCAGTTAAGCGCTGCGCGCCGGCGCGCGCCAGCACATCGGTGCCAGCCAAGGTTAATACCAGGCGAATGGGTTTGACGGGGTAGGCTTGCGCCGCCACTACCAACGACGTGACCAAACCAAGAATGAACGCGACCCATCGCAACATTTTGCAGCCCTAGGCGGCTTGCTTCAGGTTCTGCCGGCGTTTATCGGTCGCCGAGACATCGATGGCTCCGTCAGCGGCGAACACCACGCCATAATCACGCTCAGCCGCGTCACGGGTGACATAGCCCTGCCGTACATCCCAGGCGATGGCATCGAGCTCGCGCTCCAGCGGATTTCCCCAGCCACCACCACCATTGTTTACCGCGCGCACCAAGGTCCCTTGGGGAATCGGTTTGAACGCTTTGGTGACGGTTTGCACGGGTTCCCCCGGTTTTTCAATCTGCCCATAGCCCGCCATGCCATCCTTGCCGCCATACAAACCCCAGGGCGGGAACTTGGCGCGATCGAAAGTCAAATAAGCACTAGCCTCCATGGGGGCGACCACTTCCATACGTGTGCTCAAGCCGCCGCGCCAACGCCCTGCGCCGCCCGAATCGGGAACCAGCTCGAATCGACGCACCAGAGCTGGACCTTCCATTTCTTCCACTTCAATGGGCACCCGACGGCAATCGCCATGCGTGGTGGTCTGCAACGCGGATTGGCCGTCGCCACCGTAATGACCACCCCAGCCACCCAAAGTATTGCCACCATTCTCCCAAAAGTATTTCTCGCCAGGCAAGCGACCGCGAATCATGCCGCGCCCGTACTGCGCGTTATTACCCGCGGGAATCTCATTGGGGATGGCCTGCGAAAACGCCTTCAACACCACGTCGATCACTGTTTTTATGGGCGTGGACCACAACGCCATGGCGGCATCTTCCGATGCGGAAACAATAGTTCCCGGTTTAGTCACTACCTTCAACGGACGGAACTCGCCCTCATTAGGCAACATCATCGGCGCCACCGCGCCCTTGAACGCCACCTTGGCCGCGCTTGCCGCGCCACCGGTAGCACCCGAGTTCAAGGGGCCGGCAACTTGCGGCGGCATCTCGGTGAAATCGACGGTTATATCTTCATCTTCGACGATCACCGTGGCGCGAATCGGGATGATGTCCTCGCTAATACCATCGTTATCCATGAAGGATTCAGCGTAGTAACGGCCATTGGGGATCTGACGGATTTTCTGCCGCACGTAGCGCTCGGATTGATCCCAGCATTCGTGGATCGCCGCCTCGACGGTTGGCCAGCCATAACGCGCCATCAACTCCTCGAAGCGTCGTTTGGCCAGACGGCACCCTGCTATCTGTGCCTCCAGATCACCGAACGTCGCTTCGGATTTACGCGTGTTGTAACGGATGATGCGCTCCAACTCGACGTTGATCTTGTCGTCTTTATAAATCTTGGCGTTACGAAACTGAATGCCTTCCTGGTAGATCTCGGTAGTGCCTTTGCCGCGCTGAAATCCCCCGCCGATATCCGGCCAATGGGTACGCAGCGCAGAGTAGGCAACAATCTTTGACTTAACGCCGCTGTAATCGAAGATCGGCGTATACATCACCACATTGTTCAAGTGCTGCCCACACACCCCGGCGTGATTGTTGATGAGGAAATCGCCTTCGTTGATATCCTCGCCCCACATGGCGATGCCATCCAACACCGGCGAACCCAGATCCGCGACGAAAGTCGGAATACTGCCGCGCCCCTGCGCGATGGTCTCGCCCTTGGCGGTCACCAGGCCGACGCAATAATCTTTGTATTCTCGGATGATGGTGGAGAAGGCGGTACGGGTGAGATTGGCGTCGGTCTCATCCATCATCGCCACCAGGGAATAGCGCACTACTTCGAGCGTAATAGGATCAACGCGGAGATCGGTTCGCGACATACCTAATTCGGTTTTTGGCTTGAGAACCGCGGACATGGTTTTCCTTCCCCAATCGATGAGCGCGCGCTATTCTATCCGTCCAAGCTTTGGGTCGCGAAGTTGATTCGCACCCAAGTTGATTTACATCCAAGTTGATTAGCACACCGGGCCAGCGAAGTTGCCACCGCAGAATAATTGGAAAACGACGGGATTAAATTCATGACAGACAGCAAAATCGCCTACACAGCCGAAAAACTCATCGAACGCGCCCGCGCGCTAGTGCCCAAGTTACGCGAGCGCGCGGCGCAAACCTCCAAGGCGCGTCAAGTGCCCAGGGAAACCATCGACGATTACTTGGCATCGAACCTGTTTCATCTTTTAAAACCTGCAAAATTCGGTGGCCCCGAAGTTCGCGTGGACGATGCTTTCGCCGTCGCAGGGGAATTGGCGCGCGGCGATGGCTCGGCTGCCTGGGTATGGACCGTAATGGGCGTGCACGATCTATTCGTTGCGCTATTCCCACAACAGGCGCAGGAAGAATACTGGGCCAATGCAAAAGTCCTCTCCGCATCGAGCTTCGCCCCCAGCGGCAAGGCGAGCCCAACCGCGGGCGGCTACACGTTGAACGGCAAATGGGCCTTTTGCAGCGGCGTCGATCATGCGGACTGGATGATATTGGGGGCGATCTTCGGCATGCTCGATACCTCGCCGCCGATTCCCGATATTCGCTTTGTATTGTTGCCCAAGTCCGATTTGAAAGCGGTGATCGATGACTGGCATGTGATGGGCCTGTGCGGCACCGGTTCGAAGACCGTGGTCGCGGAGAATATTTTTATTCCCGAACATCGCGTCGCGAGCAACGCCGACATGATGCAAGGCAAAGCGCCGGGCACCGCGTTACATTCAGGTGGCATTTATCGCGTACCGGTGTGGGCCTTGTTTCCCTTCTGCATCTCATCGCCGGCCGCGGGTATCGCGCGCGGCGCGTTCGATGCGTTTGTCGAAGAAATGAAAGCGCGCTCGGCACGTTTCGATCATTCACCTTTGGCGAGAAAACCCAACATTCAAATGCGCGTCTCCGAAGCCGGCGCGTTGATCGATGCGGCGGACCTCCTCTACAAACGTTCGCTGCGCGAAACCATCGATCTCGCGATGGACAACCAACCCCTGCCCTTGGAGCTTCGCATTCGCAATCGTCGCGACCAAGGCTACGCAATACGCACCGCGAAACAAGCCACTGAAATTCTGCTCTCGGCTCAAGGTGGCGGCGGCATCTACGAACATCTTCCGGTACAACGCGCGTTCCGCGATCTTCAAGCGATGTCGGGTCACTTGGTGGGCAATTGGGATATGCCCGCGCTTAACTATGGATCGGTCACCATGGGCGGTGAGCCGACGGATCCATTTTGGTAATTGCTTCGGGCGGGTAATTTCTATCGGCTTCGAATGGTTTTGCCCAATCGCTCGGTATCGAGTTATTGCGCCGAGCCTGGCATAGATTTAATTCGCGCTGACCCGAAATTCTTAATCGAATATGGCGACCGCGCGCGTCCAGCCCGCGGAAGCACCGCGGATCTTCACCGGGAAGCAGGAGATGGTGAAACCATTCGGCGGCAGCGCCTCCAGGTTGTGCAGCTTCTCCAGGTGGCAGTAGCCAATCTCGCGGCCCGCTTTGTGGCCTTCCCAAATAAGGCTTGCATTCTGCGTCTGCGCGAATTTCTCTTTTGTATGGGCGAAAGGCGCATCCCAGCTCCAGCCGTCGGTACCGGTCAAACGCACACCGCGCTCAAGTAAATACAGCGTCGCCTCGCGGCCCATGCCACAACCGGAAGTCACATAGTCCGGCCCGCCGTAGGCCGCGCCGGCGCGCGTGTTGACCACCACGATCTCCATGGGTTCCAAGGAATGCCCAATGCGCTTCAACTCGGCCTCCACATCTTTCGCCGTCACCACGTAGCCATCGGTGAAATGCCGAAAATCCAATTTGACGCCGGGGCGGAAACACCAATCAAGTGGCACCTCGTCGATGGCTATCGCGCGCTCGCCGCGATTCATGGTGGAGTGGAAGTGATAGGGCGCATCCAAATGCGTACCGTTATGCGTCATCAACCGCACCCACTCGAACGCCCAGGACTCACCATCGGGCAGATCTTCTTTTTTCAGACCGGGGAAAAAATCGAGCATGTTGCCGACGGTCTGCGCATGATTGAGATACTCGATCTTCGGCTCATAACCCGGCGGGTCGGAGCGAACATCGTTTTCAAGATGCATTGAGATATCGATGAAGCGGCGTGTCATGTTGCGAATTTACTCTTGTGGCGCATTACCGGCAACGGATTGGTCAATCGCGGATTGATCAATCAAGTGCGACAGGTAGACAAATTCGTAACCGTTTCGTGAAGGTGAATTTCGTTTTTCGCTATCTCCACACCGTGAAGATCAAGGATTGGCGCGGGTTTTCAGGCAACAATTGTGGGGACAGTGTTTCCACTTTTGCGAATCTGGTCTGAGTATTGTTCTGCGTTCCAGCCTAGCAGCTTGGCGCGCTGCGGAGTTCAGCCGCCGCGCATTAACCGTGGGCCGCCAAGGATGGCAATGGACGAATAGAAGTCATTGCCAATCCCCTGGGGATTCGCCATTTAACCCATGGGTTGGCGCTTGAGATTAGTTCTGTCCGCGTCGGCGCTGGTACAATCATGCCTCTCCCTAACGAGGGGTCGACCATGAAAACCGCTTGCAATCCCCTCACTAAACAGGCCAAGAAACCTGCGACCAAAAAGCAGGAGACAAAAAAGCCAGCACCGCACCGCGGCAGCAAACGCACCGAAGAATTCCTCAACGCTGTGATGGGACTCAAGCTTCGGTGAAATACCTGCTCGATGCCAATGTGATCGTGCATCTGGCGA
>JBJXEY010000221.1:0-10152 GCA_046153355.1 Burkholderiales bacterium | reverse complement strand
AATCGCGAAACTCGCCCGCTTTGGCCAATCGATATAACGTTTCTTTCTCGCGCTCTACGACATCCTGCGTGGCCCCTTCCACCATGGTTTCCAGCAGCTTTTTACGATCATCCAGTACCAGATGCTGCCGACGCAGGGTGAGAAGATTTTTGCATCGTGCCTGGCATTCGCGGGCGTCGATAGGTTTGATCAGAAAATCAGTCACACCCGCATCGAGTGCGGCATAGCGTATCGAACGCTCCTCATTGACCGTTACCATCACAATCGGAATGTTTTCGTACCCCGACAACAAACGCAATCGGCGAGTCAGTTCGATCCCATCCATTTCGGGCATTTGAAAATCCACCAAAATCAGATCGGCCATTCGATGGGTTGCCCAACGTATCACCGCCAACGGATCTGCGAAGCTTTCCGTCGATACATTGCCATCGATTCCTAGAACAACTTGCTCCAAAATAGCACGACTGGTCGACTGGTCATCGACTATCAGCACTTTGTTTTTGAACGCAGATACGATACGAATTTGCGGGAGAGACATTATTCTGCTGGGACAATTCGAAAGGAAGCGTTTTCGGCGAAGGAAAGCTATTTAGGCACAATCTAGCCTACGCCCAATCGTCGATATCTGTCCAAGGAATTTGCGGGCGATTTCGGTGGCTAACGCTAAGAAGCCAACCAAAAAAGGCGGATTTGCCCAACGACAATGCTGAATTAATTACTCGGGTATTCGTTAGGCGCGGGTCAAGTCGTAAATCGAGATTGGGTCTCTAAATCCCCGCACGGTTGCCATACGCTGATTGGCGAATCCCAACGCGGAACTTCCCAGAAGTTCGTCGCGCACGGACTGGGATACAACGATCGACAAACTATGCGCCATGCTGCATAGGCGTGCAGCCAAATTGACAGTCTTGCCGATAAGCGTGTAATCGAGGTGTTCGGAGGAACCCAAGTTACCAATGACGGCTTCACCTTTGTTGATTCCAATACCCATCTGATGGATGCGTATGCCTTCGCTTGCCAGTCGTTCCCGCGATGAATCCAGCATCTCCAGCGCGCACCGGCAACACTTAAAAACCATATCTTCTCCATCGAATACCGCCATCAATCCGTCGCCGGAGAACTTGTCAACATATCCACCATGCCGGTATACCAGGGAAACCAAGGTCTCCAAATGGCCGCTAAGGACATTCAAAAGGACTTCAGGCTCCATTTCGTTGCTCAACTCGGTAAAACCTCGCACATCAGAAAATAAAATACATACCTCTTGCCGCTTGGGCGCAGGGAGCACCCCGGACTGCGCATAAATCCGGGCGATTTCTTCGGTACGTGGCGAAACATAGCGCTGCAAGGAAAGGCTCATCATTCGTTCTTGATTGAGGAACGCCGAGCGCTGCAGCAGATTTCTCAAGCGCGCCCGCAGTACCACGAAGTGAATCGGTTTGCCGATAAAATCATCTCCACCCGCGGCAAGAGCGTCCTCCAATGCACGGGTTTCGTCCATAGACGAAATAAACATCACCGGCGTATTTTTGTGTCGCTCCATCGAACGAAGTATTCTGCAAAGCGCAAT
This sequence comes from Burkholderiales bacterium, assembly GCA_046153355.1. Lineage (GTDB taxonomy): Bacteria > Pseudomonadota > Gammaproteobacteria > Burkholderiales > SG8-39 > 2-02-FULL-62-17. Next base: position 8,582 of record JBJXEY010000221.1, on the reverse strand, counting down.
GCCATCCATGCCGGGCATGTGAATGTCCAATATGAATGCATCGATCGACTGCAGGTCGGTAATCGAAATAGCCTGTTCACCACTGGCCGCTTCGATTACATTGACGCCCGCCCCCCGTAGCAGGCCGCTAATGAGCACGCGCAAAGCGCCCATATCGTCTACCACCAGCACATTTTTGCCTTCGAGAATCTTATCCATATCGAATCAGAATGTCTGACGGACCGGTTGCGGTTGGAGCCCGAGTCGAATCGTTCTTATGCCTGGGCGCTAAGAGAAAATCGTCAAGAATAACGCAAAGATTTGGGTGGGAGATCGCGTCGGACCGATTATAGCTGTGGATTTGCGCGGATAAAATTCGCTCGAAAAGTGGTGCGATTACTTGAAATATCGGAATTCGCCCTCATTTGCCTTGTCTAGTCAATTTGCCGGCGAGAATCTCCAGCCAATTGACTTGCCAACCAATATTATTTGAGATCTTCATCATGTCAGATCCGACAAATAGCGAAGCTAAGACCGGCGAAGCTAAGACGGCGCCTCCATTGGAGAAACATATTTCCGACGCATTGCCAACGGAGACCGCCAATTACTCGCCAGACAATGTCGATTCCGCCAAAACAGATCGAACCGAGTCAGGCGCGGAAATCTCGGTCGATTCGCCGGTAAAAATCGAAGAACTTCTCCAACAAGCCGAAGCACGCGCCAAAGAACACCATGAATCCTGGCTCCGCGCCAAGGCGGAGACCGAAAACGTGCGAAAACGCGCGCAAATAGATGTTAGTAACGCGCACAAATTCGCTATTGAAAGCTTTGCCAGCGAATTATTGCCGGTCAGGGATAGTCTCGAGGCCGCGCTTGCCACGGAAAACGCCACGCCCGAAGCACTCAGAAGTGGCGTCGAACTGACTTTAAAACAATTGATTCAAGTTTTCGAAAAAAGCCGCCTCAAGGAAATCAATCCGGTTGGCGAAAAATTCGATCCGCATCGACACCAGGCAATTTCCATGTTGCCCTCGGAAAAAGAGCCAAACACGGTTATCAACGTATTGCAAAAGGGCTACCAACTTCACGAGCGCGTTGTTAGGCCCGCCCTGGTCACCGTGGCAGCCGCCAAATAAGCTTGAAGATCGCGCTTCGAGCCCCCATATTTATCGCTATCTGCATGAACATTAAGGAAAAGCCATGAGCAAGATAATCGGAATCGACCTTGGAACCACCAACTCCTGCGTCTCCATTATGGAGGGAGGCACGCCCAAAGTGATCGAAAATTCGGAAGGTGCACGTACCACGCCCTCAATCGTCGCCTACCAGGAAGATGGCGAGGTTTTGGTTGGCGCTTCGGCAAAACGTCAGGCCGTCACCAACCCACGAAACACTTTGTACGCGGTGAAACGGCTCATTGGCCGGCGCTTCGAAGAAAAAGAAGTGCAAAAAGACATTGATCTGATGCCCTTCACAATCAGCAAGGCAGACAATGGCGATGCCTGGGTTGAAGTACGCGGCAAGAAAATCGCACCACCGGAAGTTTCGGCGCAAGTGCTGCGCAAGATGAAAAAGACCGCGGAAGATTATTTGGGCGAGGAAGTCACCGAAGCCGTTATCACGGTGCCGGCTTACTTTAACGATTCGCAGCGCCAAGCAACCAAGGACGCCGGCCGCATCGCTGGCCTAGAAGTCAAGCGCATCATCAATGAACCCACCGCCGCAGCGCTCGCTTTCGGCATGGACAAGAAAGAAGGCGATCGAAAAATCGCAGTGTATGACCTGGGCGGTGGGACCTTCGACGTCTCGATCATCGAAATTGCCGCGATTGAGGGGGAACACCAGTTCGAAGTGCTCTCTACCAACGGCGATACCTTTTTGGGTGGCGAAGATTTCGACCAGCGCCTAATCGACTACCTGTGCGATGAATTCAAACGTGAACAGGGTATTGACCTACGTAAGGACGTGCTCGCCCTTCAACGACTCAAGGAGGCGGCAGAAAAAGCGAAGATCGAGCTTTCCTCCTCGCAACAAACCGAGGTGAACCTGCCATATGTCACCGCGGACGCGAGCGGGCCGAAGCATCTGGCCGTCAAGGTAACCCGCGCCAAGTTCGAGAGCCTGGTGGAAGAACTCATCAGCCGCACCATTGAACCCTGCCGCATCGCCATTAAGGACGCGGGCGTCAAACTCACTGATATCAGCGATGTAATTCTGGTGGGCGGCATGACACGCATGCCCAAGGTGCAGGACAAGGTGCGTGAATTTTTCGGCCGCGAGCCGCGCAAGGACGTCAATCCGGACGAAGCCGTCGCCGTCGGCGCCGCGATCCAGGGCGGGGTGTTGAAGGGCGACGTCAAGGATGTGCTGCTACTCGATGTCACGCCTCTGTCGTTGGGGATCGAGACGCTGGGCGGGGTGATGACCAAACTTATCCAGAAAAACACCACTATTCCCACCAAGGCGCAGCAGGTGTTCTCCACCGCCGAAGATAACCAATCGGCGGTAACCATTCATGTGCTGCAGGGCGAACGGGAACGTTCGCTGGGCAACAAGAGCCTGGGCCAGTTCAATCTCGAAGGCATCCCCACCGCGCCGCGTGGCATGCCGCAGATTGAAGTGATGTTTGACATCGACGCCAATGGCATCCTGCACGTGTCCGCCAAGGACAAGGCCACCGGCAAGGAAAATAAAATTACCATCAAGGCGAATTCTGGCTTGTCCGAGGAAGAGATCCAGAAGATGGTCAAGGATGCCGAGATTCACGCCGCGGAAGATAAGAAACTTGTCGAATTAGTTACCGCGCGCAATCAACTCGATGCACTGGTGCACTCGGTGAAGAAGTCCCTCACCGAATACGGTGACAAGATCGAAGCCGAGGAAAAAGCAAAGATTGAGGCCGCGCTTAAAGAGGCAGAAGAGGTACTAAAAGGCGACGATAAGGAAAAGATCGACGCCAAAGCGCAAGAATTGGGACAGGCGGCGCAGAAGTTGGGCGAGAAAATGTACGCCGACGCGCAAGCGGCGCAGGCTGCTGCGGGTGCGGGCGAATCAGCCGGCGCCGCGCCGGGCGCAAAACAGCCGAAAAAGGACGAAGGCGACGTCGTCGATGCGGAGTTCACCGAGGTCAAGGACAAAAAATAGTTAAAGCCGCGCCTTGTCACACCTGACAAGGCGGCTGCAAGGCCGGGATACAGCGGAGGAGCCAGTCTCGCCGTTGTTCCCGGCTGTGTAATTTTTTACAGAGAAAATTTCGAGGACGCATGGCGACCAAACGCGATTATTACGAAGTTCTTGGTGTCAATCGCGACGCCGACGAAGAAGCCATAAAGAAGGCCTACCGTCGACTCGCCATGAAACATCATCCCGACCGCAATGCCGGAGACAAAAGTGCGGAAGACAAATTCAAGGAGGCCAAAGAAGCCTACGAAATGCTCTCCGACGCCGACAAGCGCACTGCCTATGATCGTTATGGGCATGCTGGGGTAGATCCTTCGGCCGGCGCCGGCGCGGCAGGCACAGGGGGCTTCGCCGATGCATTTGGCGATATCTTCGGTGACATCTTCGGCCAAGGTCGCGGCGGACGCTCCTCGGTCTATCGTGGCGCCGATCTTCGCTATAACCTCGAAATCACGCTTGAACAGGCGGCACGCGGCACCGAGACCAAAATCCGCATCCCGACACAACAGGCGTGCACCACCTGCTCGGGCAGTGGCGCCAAACCGGGCACCAAACCCATCACCTGCCCGACATGCCAGGGGCACGGCCAGGTTCGCATGCAACAAGGTTTTTTTTCCATTCAACAGACCTGTCCAAAGTGTCACGGAACCGGCAAGACCATCGCGGATCCCTGCGGCACCTGCCACGGTGCTGGACGAGTTAAAAATCAAAAAACACTATCGGTAAAAATTCCTGCGGGCGTTGATGAGGGTGATCGAATTCGCCTGGCTGGCGAGGGTGAACCAGGGGTCAATGGCGGGCCGACCGGCGATTTATACGTGCAGATGCAGGTTAAGCCGCATGCCGTATTTCAACGCGAAGGCGACCATCTGCATTGCGAAATGCCGGTCTCCTTTACCATCGCCGCATTGGGCGGAGACATCGCCATTCCCACCTTGGATGGCACCGCGACACTTAAGATTCCTGCGGAGACGCAATCAGGCAAGGTATTTAGACTGCGTGGCAAGGGGATCAAGGGCGTGCGCAGTCAGCAGCTGGGCGACTTACATTGCCATGTGGTTGTCGAAACGCCGGTAAATCTGACCGATCGCCAAAGGGAACTTTTGCGCGAATTCGAATCGATCAGCGCGAAAGATCGCGAACGCCACAATCCAAAATCAAAAGGCTGGTTCGATAAAGTGAAGGAATTCTTCGAGCCCTAGTCGCGCGGATCTTTGTATTGAATTGGCGCCAGCGAGCCAAAAAGCAGGGTAGACGGTCACAACGGCACCTTGGCGCCTATGCCTAGGCCCGTCGCCACGTGGTGCCTGAGGGCGAGTCCTCCAACACGATGCTTTGCTCGGACAGTTGCCGACGAATCCGGTCGGCGGTCGCGAAATCCTTTGCTTTCTTCGCCGCGGCACGCTCGGCAATAAGCGCCTCAATTTCCCCATCCGCGGGCGCGCCCTCTCCCTGACTACTCGAAGCCGCCTTCAAAAACGCGTCGCCTTCACGCCCCAGCAGACCCAGCAAGGCGCCCAAGGCGCGCAATTGCCCGGCAAGATGCATCGAATGGTTTTTATTCAATTCGCTCGCCATGTCGAACAACACCGCGATGGCCTCGGGCGTATTGAAATCGTCATTCATCGCCTCGCGAAAACGGATTGAATACGCCGTCTCCCAATCAACCTCTACGGCGTGCAAAGGAAAATCCTTGAGCGCCGTATACAGCCTGGTGAGCGCGCCCCGTGCATCATCTAGATGCTGATCGGAATAATTGATCGGACTGCGGTAGTGGGCTCGCACAACGAAAAAACGCACCACTTCGGCGTCGTAGCGTCGCAACACGTCGCGGATGGTGAAAAAATTGTCCAGCGATTTGGACATTTTCTCGTTATCGACGCGGATGAAACCATTGTGCATCCATACATTGACGAAGTTGCGTGGCGCGCCGACAGGCAGAGCGCCTTCGGATTGCGCGATCTCGTTTTCGTGATGGGGAAATTGCAGGTCTTGGCCGCCACCGTGAATATCGAAGTGCTGTCCAAGCAACTTGGTCGACATCGCCGAACACTCGATATGCCACCCCGGCCGGCCCATGCCCCAAGGCGATTTCCAAAACGGCTCGCCATCCTTGGCGCGTTTCCACAAAACGAAATCGAGCGGGTCATGTTTTGCTGCGTCCACTTCGACGCGCTCGCCCGCGCGCAGGTCATCCAACGATTTGCCCGATAACCTCCCGTAACCAGGGAATTTGCGTACCGAAAAATTAACATCGCCATCTGCGGCCTGATAAGCCAAGCCATTGCCTTGCAGGCGCTCGATGATGGACAACATTTCCTCGATGTAATCGGTGGCGCGCGGCTCAAAATCGGGTTTTTGAATTCCCAAGGCGCTTGCGTCTTCATCCATCGCCTTGATGAAGCGTTCGGTCAATGCCGTCACCGTTTCGCCGTTTTCTGCGGCACGCTTGATAATTTTGTCGTCGATGTCGGTGATGTTGCGCACATAGGTCACTTGATACCCGCTCGCCCGAAGCCAGCGTTGCACAATGTCGAAAGCCAATAAAAAGCGTGCGTGCCCTAGGTGACTGAAGTCATAGACGGTGATGCCGCAAACATACAGACCTACCCTGGGGGGAGAAATAGGTGCGAATGGCACCTTGGCGCGCGTTAGCGTGTTGTAGATCTTCAGCATGAATAAACAGGTGTCGTAGCAAACCGCGAAATCGCGGTAGGAATCTCGCAAAAACTATTGATTATTGTGAGCTTTGCGGCCTTCTTGCTACAATGATCGAGTGCCTAAAACCACGAGGAAAGCATACCACAATGACCCGTTTCTTCCATATTTTGGTGGCACTAGTGTTTCTTGGGCTGTCTATACCAGCCTCGGCGCAATCCAATGATTTACAGGAAATCAGCAAATTGCTGCGCTCAGGCTTGCACGCGCAAGCGCTAGACCGGGTCAACCAATATCTAGTTGGCCGTCCCAAGGACGCGCAAGGGCGCTTTCTCAAAGGCTTGATTCTTACCGAGCAAAACAAAACTACCGAAGCGATCGACATCCTTACGGCGTTGACCAAGGATTTTCCCGAGTTGCCCGAGCCTTACAACAATCTCGCGGTCCTGTACGCCTCGCAGGGCCAATACGAGAAGGCACGTCAATCGTTGGAGCAGTCAATACGCACGCACCCGGCATACGCCACCGCCTACGAAAACTTGGGCGACGTTTATACCAAGCTTGCCAGTCAGGCCTACTACAAGGCGCTGCAACTGGATTCATCGAATACCACGGCGCAAACGAAACTCGCTTTGATGCGCGACTTGGTATCAAGTGGTGGCAAACCAAGTAAACCGGGCGCGACTCGAGTAGCGGAACCGGCAAAATTGCCCACTCCTGCGCCGGCCATCATTGCCCAGGCCCCGACAAACCCGAACGTCGAGGCGAAATCGGCGGCGCCAAAAGTGGCAAGCGCAAGCGACACCAAATCTGCCACCACCATTGAAACCAAACCGACGCCTCAACCGCCATCGACCACGCCCGATGGCAGTGATGAGATTATCAAGACCGTGCGTTCCTGGGCTCAAGCCTGGTCAGCCAAAGACGTCGCTAAGTACCTAGCCTTCTACGCACCAGGATTCAAACCGCCGAATGGCGAAGCGCGCCTAGCCTGGGAGGCCGAGCGCAAGCGGCGAATTTCCGCGCCCAAGAGTATCGAGGTGATAGTCGATTCGCCCAAGACCGTTGTCAACTCTAACAATGCGACCATAACTTTTCGACAAAATTATCGTTCCGATACATTGAACGTCAGCAGCATGAAGACGCTCACAATGACCCGTAGTAACGGCAAGTGGCTGATACAACAGGAGCGCTCGGGCAACTAATGGCGAGATTCGCTGCGACGCTGGTGCTGGGTCTGTGTTTGCTGGCAACCGGTTTTGCCACTGCCAAATCATCGGCTAGCCAGCCGCGCGCGCGCGAGGCAAGCGAGCCTTTGCTCAACAAAGCGCTGGACGAGATCGGCAAGCAACGCTTCGATGCGGCATTGGCGCACATCGATCAACTGTTGCGGTTGCAGCCCAACTTCAGATTGGCTCACTTGATTCGAGGCGACCTGCTGCTTGCCAAGGTGCGCCCTTTGACCAACGTAGGCAATTCTTCGCGTGGCAGCGAGGAACGCGTCTCCGACTTGCGGGAAGAGGCCATCGCGCGTCTGAGGGCCTTGCGTGACAGACCGACCGACGACCAGATCCCTCGGTACCTTTTACAATTGCCGACGGATCAAAAATTCGTCGTAGTGGTGGATACCGGACGTTCCCGCTTGTTTGTCTATCAAAACGATGCCAAACGTCCACGGCTGGTGAATGACTACTACATTAGCATCGGCAAACGCGGGGCCGACAAAGTTCGCGAGGGCGACCAAAAAACGCCGGTTGGCGTGTACCACGTTACATCCAGCCTACCGCGCAAAAAGCTCACTGATTTTTATGGCTCGGGCGCCTACCCGATCAATTATCCCAACGAATGGGATAAACGCATGGGCCGCAATGGTCACGGCATTTGGTTGCACGGTACACCCTCTGACACGTACTCGAGGCCGCCGCGCGCGAGCGATGGTTGCGTGGTGCTCGCCAATGTGGACTTGGACGCTCTGGCCGACAATTTGCAAATCGGCAAGACGCAGGTGCTAATCAGCGAAAAAATCGAATGGAGCACGCCCGATCAACTGGCGAACGAGCGCAAGGAATTTCTGGAGGTGCTAGAGCGTTGGCGCACAGACTGGGAAAGCCGTGATACCGGACGGTATCTCGCGCATTACGCGCGGCAATTCAAATCCATGGACCAGAATCTACAAGCGTGGTCGGCCCACAAGAAAAAGGTCAATGAAGGCAAGCAATGGATAAAGGTGAAACTGGGCAATGTCGGTGTATTCCGCAGTCCAGGCAAAGACGACATGGTGGTAGTCAATTTCGATCAGGACTACAGCTCGAACAATTTGAATAATGCCATGCGCAAGACGCAGTACTGGATTCGCGAAAACGGCAATTGGCGCATTGTTTTTGAAGGCAGCGTCTGAACGCCCTAAGTCCGATCGCCCAAAGTCTGATCGCGCTGTGCAGTAACCTCTAAAACTCACATTTCTTCGGGAGTCGTCATGAAGTTGCTAGTTGTTTTGACAGGTTTGCTGTTGTTAATCAGTTCGGCATTTGCGCAAAACCCACGCGTGGAGATAAAGACCAACCGCGGTTTACTTGTGGCCGAGCTATACCAGGATAAGGCGCCCAAAACGGTGGCGAACTTTCTGCAATACGCCAAAGAAGGGTTTTACAGCGGCACCGTATTTCACCGCGTCATCGACAACTTCATGATTCAAGGCGGCGGCTTCGAGCGTGACATGCGTGAAAAACGCACCCGCGGCCCGATAGAAAACGAGGCGGGAAATG
>JBJXEY010000564.1:0-3108 GCA_046153355.1 Burkholderiales bacterium | reverse complement strand
AGGAGAAAGAAAAACTACCGAGGAATCGTACAAGGTGTACGTAAAATTTCTGAACCGAGTTGCGGGTGAACTCGGAACCGAGGCTACAGTGCCGGGCCATCCAATATATGGACAGGAAGGTCTGCATCAGCGCGTACATGACCGTGGAACATTCACAAGTACTTCCGGTATGGCTCTCGATTTTCCGGTCGCGGGGATAAATATCAAGATTGGCGGGGATGGATTTCATCCGTTTGAACATGACACGATAATTGGAGGTGGTCTGAACGCTTTCTTAGGCGGGTTCGATATTGAAGTCAATTTGACAGTAGCAGGAGAGCGAATAGGCGGTGCCATTGCTGACTGGACAGAGCGAATCATCGGCGCCGAGCGCGATTAGGCTCAACATTGAGTTAATAAGGAAAGAGGCCCTCGAATGCGTGAAGCACATGTCCGAATCATTGGGCACAGCATGGCCGCATCAGCCATTTCCGCGATATTCGTAAGCGCCATTGAATCCATGGGTGGGTTTCAAGGCATTGCATCATCATCGATCGGTGTCGTGCTCTGGACGGCATTCTGGGTCATAGGGTGCGCGTCGGGTTTAGGTATATGGCTTTGGATGCTCGTAGATTTTTTTAGAAATCCACCTGACGAGAATCGTGTCACTTGGGGATTCATGTTCTGGATACTGAATGTGCTGTGCGCTCTCGTGTATTTTTACGGCGTATACCTAAAACGGCCGCACAACAAATAGGTCCGTCGGGCACTACGAAAAGTGTCGAAAAAGGTTCCAGGTTTATTTTCAACAAACCGAAGAAGGTTCCAGGTTTATTTTCGCTCTTGATGCTGCTTCGATTGGTGCGGAAAAAGGTTCCGAAAAAGGTTCCAGGTTTATTTTCGCTCCATCGTAGAGGAAAAAGGTTCCCGTAGAGGAAAAAGGTTCCAGGTTTATTTTCAGCAGCAAAAAGGTTCCACAGCAGCAAAAAGGTTCCAGGTTTATTTTCGCTCTTGATGCTGCTTCGATGGCTTCGGTTAATAAACCTGGAACGGTTTTGAATAAACCTGGAACGCTTTTGGAGAAGCCTCAGGCCTGTTCGCAAACCATTGCCTGAAGGCATCCCCAGTTAGCATTCAAGCCACCCACTGCGGCGCTTACCTTATGCGACCTGCTATCCTTCCTCCGACGACTTTTTCTCCTGCCCGGCGATATTCCGGCTGCCGTGCATGACGGCGAGGATTAACACGCGCTCGGTCTCCAGACGGTACATCACGCGATAGCCCTGCACTATGATCTCGCGGAGAGCTCTGTCATCGACTTCCGGTATCATGCGTCCGCTTTCCGGGAACTCCTTTAACCGCCGGGTAGCGAGCACCACCTTTTGGCCGAAGCGCCGGGCATAAAACGCCGAATCGCGGGTGATATAGCGCACGAGGTCATCGAGATCGTCGCGCGCAAAGTCCGACCATTCAACGCGCATCATTTAAGTATTTCTTTTCCATCTCTTCCTGCGAGGTGATCTTGCCCTCTGCCGCCGCCTGGAGCGATCGCTCCAGCTTCTGGCGCACATAGAGGGCGTGCATGGCATCGTCGAAGGTGGCCTGCTCCGGCAAATGATCAGCGATATCGTGGACAATTTGCTTAACGGTCTGCATGATGAACTCTCCTTACGTCGCTTGTTGAATCACAGTAGCCCGTATCTCCATTACAAACTTCTGCTTGGCCCGTGGCAACTGACTGAAGTGCTCCGAAGTGCGGAGAACAAGAAATAAGATTCCAAGTTTATTAAGCGGAATCAATTAAGGTTAAAGTGAAGACCGGGAAGTTAGGAACAAGGAGGTTCCCCGATGCCAAGATATCGCCGAGTGTTTGTTGGGGGCCACCCGCACCATATTGTGCAACGCGGGCACGATCGGCAAGCGGTATTCGCCGACAACGGTGATTACCGCTTATATCTTGAAAACTTGCGCGAGCAGTTGCTGGAATTGCATATCGGTTTGTTCAGTTATTGTCTGATGACTAACCATGTGCATTTACTGGTTGAGCCGCGCCAGGAGAGCGACGATGTGTCGCGGTTGATGCGCGTGTTGGCGGCGCGTCAGACGCGCTTCGTCAATCGAGTAGAGCGACGCTCGGGTACGTTGTGGGAAGGACGCTTTAAGTGCAGCGTTGTTGATTCTGAACAGTACTTGCTCGCCTGCTGTCGCTATATCGAACTGAACCCAGTGCGTGCCCGCCTCGTCGACTGTCCCGAGGGCTATGCCTGGTCGAGTTATCGGGCTCGTATGGGGGACGCGGACGGGACGATCGCGCTCGCGCCGCTACCTGTCCTGACAGCGCACGCGGAAAGCGAGGAAGCACATAGACAGCGTTACCGGGAATACGTGTCGCAAGGCATCGCTTCCACCGAGCTCAGTGCGATCCGCACCGCAGTCCATCGTAATCAAGTGACGGGGAGTGCCCGTTTCAAGGCGCAGATTGAACACAAGCTCGGCAGGCGGCTCAGTGATCGCGGTCGCGGTCGCCCGGCGAACACTGGTCAGAGTAGCGACAACTTTCATTGCAGCACCGACGTGACACTTTGTGCAACGTACACCAATTCGATGGAGTGAACACGGCGCAACCTGGGACACTCACTACCATCTGGTCGTGCGTCTCGACAGTACCCGCGCGAGCCAGTGGTCAGCCGCAACATCATCGAACGCTGGACTCGGCTCTATCGCGGCCCGGCCTGTGCCCATGCCTACTTGCGAGGTGAGCCGTTGACCACGACCGAGCAAACCCTGCTCAATAGTTGCCTCCTCACCTGGTCGACCAGACTCACCGACCTGAGCTGGTTCATGCGGTGTCTGAATGAATGGCTGGCACGCTTGGCCAATCAACAACAAAAAGGTTCCAAAAAGGTTCACGTTCCAAAAAGGTTTCCAAAAAGGTTCCAGGTTTATTTTCGCTCTTGATGCTGTTTCGATGGCTTCGGTTAATAAACCTGGAACCTTTTTCCCCGCGACCACATCGAAATGCTCGGCGGCGAGATTATCCGTCGCCGCTACGACGACCCCGACCTCGCAAAGCGACCCATCAATGAACTGCTATCGCACCTTATCGAGGAAGAAGGCGGGCCACTCATC
>JBJXEY010000395.1:0-5064 GCA_046153355.1 Burkholderiales bacterium | reverse complement strand
GGCAGGTTGTCCTTGAAGAATTCCTCGCGCGCCGTGTGAATCTCTCTGAATTCCCTGATGTCCGTTGTATAGATTGTGGTCCAAACAATATCCGACAATGAAGCGCCCGCGGCGGCGAGGCTTTTTTCGATATTGCGTATGCACTGACGCGTTTGCTCGAGCATGTTGCCCGCCCCCACCATGTTGCCGTTTTCGTCCCGCGCAAGCTGTCCCGATACAAAGATCATGCTTTTGGGTTGATCGACCCGCACAAAATGGTTGTAGATGCTCGCGCCGACATTTTTAATGTCGGGCGGGTTGCCGCGCTGGATGCTCATGTCTTCCCCCTGTTTATCCGCCCGACCGGCGGGCGCTTCGACGACTATGTCAACATCTCGCAGTTCCTGCAAGGTGATCGCTGGCTGTCCTAGCATCGCGAAAGATGACAAAATCAAATCGGAAAACGGATTGCTCTAGCTTCAATTCGTGTGCGGGACAGCAAAGTCAATCAATCGAGGAGAAGACAGTGACCAAAATACATGCTTGGTGGCCAACAACTTTGAGGTTCCACATTCCGAGCTGGTCCGTAACGGCTGCCTCACTGATCGCGAGCGTGTCACTGTTTATTACGACGCCGGTGAATGCGCAAGACTATCCCTCCAAACCCATCCGGATCGTTCTGGAATTCGCCGCCGGCGCCGGAGGCGATGTGTTCATGCGCCTGATAGCAGGACAACTCTCGCAGATCATGGGTCAGCCCATAGTGATCGAGAATCGCGCTGGCGCCGGCGGGGTCGTCGCCGCGGAAGCGGTGATCCGCTCGGCGCCCGATGGTTATACCCTGCTGGTTGCCACCCCTAACTCGATCATCGTGCGACAGTTTCTGGCAAAGTCGACCGCCGTCAATCTGAGCCGCGATCTCACACCGATCGTGCCGCTTTGGGACACACCTTCGCTCATTATGGTCTCGCCAAACCTGCCGATTCGAAACCTGAAGGAACTGCTCGAATACGCGAAGGCCAATCCCTCGAAGTTGGCCTATGGCACCGTCGGCGTCGGCTCGTACCACCACTTGAACGCCGAGCAGATTCAGATGTTGACCGGCGTTCAGCTTCGCCACATACCTTACAAGGCGAGCGCGCAGGCCAACGCCGATCTGGTGGGTGGCGAGATTCCCATGGTGATCGGCATCGCCGCCACGGCACTGCCATTCCTCAAGTCAGGAAAAATCAAGGTGCTTGCCAGTGTCGAGAAGAAAGAAGTCGATTTTCCAGACGTACCCGCGCTCGGCGACGCTATTCCGGGATTCAACCCTGCGCCCTCATGGACCGCGCTGTTTGCGCCTGCAAAGGTGCCCGACCCAATCCTGCGCCGCCTCAATACCGAGGTGAACAAGGCACTTGCGGCGCCAGAAGTGAAGTCGCGGCAGTTCTTTGACACAATGGGGGGTACCGTGGAACAGTTTCAGGCGCGCATCCAGAGAGATACGGCGCTGGTCGGCAAAATCGTGGCAGTGGCGAAAATCGAACCGACTGACTAGAAGGCGTTAACGATCAAAATATTTACGCTACGACCCCACCGGGAGACCCAAAATGCCGCAACTCGCTATCAGTAAAAAACCCCCTTCCCTGCATTTCAAAGAGCGTGCCCATGGTGAGCGCGCTATCTATACCTCCTTATCGGTCACGCCAATCTCACCAACGATAGGCGCGGAGATTGGCGACATTGATCTCACTCGACCGCTTTCCGACCTTCAGGTAAAAGAGCTGCACCAGGCATTCACCGAATATCTGGTTCTATTCTTTCGGGATCAAAAGGTCAGTTGGGATGACCAGGCTCGACTGGCCAACTACTTCGGCCCGTTGGGCGACCACGTGGGCGTCACCACTAACAGTCTTACCACCGAGCACCCGCAAGTACGCAAATTCCATTACGACGAGCACTCGGAGCGCATTTCAGGTGAGAACTGGCATAGCGACCAATCTTGCGCGCAAATTCCACCGCTGGGCAGCATGCTCTATAACCACACCATTCCCCCGGATGGCGGCGGCGACACCATGTTCGGCAATATGTACGAGGCCTACGAGGCGCTGACACCGCGCATGAAAACCTACCTCGCCGGCCTCACGGCAACGCATGATGGAACGCGCATCTTCGGCGCAGGCTCGCCGGTGGCAGTGCACCCGGTTATCACCCGTCACGCGGTAAGCGGCAGAAAGGTGATTTACGTCAACGCGGCGTTCACCGCGAAAATCAACGAGGTGCCGCGTCTTGAAAGCGAACATATCATTCGCTTTCTACTGGACCACTGCGCGCGCGCCGAGTGGACCTGCCGCTTCCGCTGGCGAGCGCATTCCATCGCCTTCTGGGACAACCGTTGCGCGCAGCACAAGGCCATTTGGGATTATTGGCCGCATACCCGCTCGGGCTACCGGGTGCAGATCGAAGGAACCACGGCGCCCGTGGCGGGATGATGAAACTTCCCGCATGGTTTTTGGCCGCAGCACTCGTCGCGCCATATGCGGTCCTGGCGCAGAGTTACCCGATAAAGCCAGTGCACATCATTGTGCCGTTCGTGCCAGGCGGTTCAGTCGACGCCATCGCCCGGCTGCTGGGCGGCAAAATGGGCGAGGCGCTGGGGCAAGCGTTCGTCATCGAGAACCGGCCCGGGGCCGATGCGACCATCGGTGCGAATGTGGTTGCCAAGTCGGCGCCGGACGGCTACACCCTTCTCTTGATACCGACCAACCTGGCCATTTATCCGGCGCTCTACCGCAAGCTGCCGTTCGATGCGCAAAAGGATTTTGTCGCCGTCACCAAGGTTGTTACAACGCAGATGGTATTGGTGGCCAACCCCAAGCTGCCCGCCAACTCAGTCGCCGAATTGATTAAGCTCGCCCATGCAAAGCCGGGCAGCCTCAACTTTGGCGGCAGCGGGCCGGCCAGCATTCTGCAAATGACCATGCAGTTGCTGCAGAGCGCGACCGCCATGGACATCCAGGCAATCCCCTACAAAGGCGACGGCCCCGTAATAACCGCGTTGATCGCAGGCGAAGTGCACCTCGCGGTGCTGCCGTTTGCCGCCAGTGTGCCGCACATCAAGGCGGGACGGATTCGCATCCTCGGCGTGACCACGATCAGGCGTTCGCCCTCGCTACCGGATGTACCGACCATCGCCGAAGGCGGCGTTTCGGGCTTTAACGCAAGCAGTTGGCAAGGGCTGTTCGCTGCCGCGGGGACTTCTTTAGATACGACCGTGAAAATTCAGCAGTCCGTTGCCACCGCGCTCAAGTTGCCAGAGGTGCGCAGCAGAATACCGGTGGGACAGGACCCTGCTGGAAATTCGCCTGAGGAATTCGACGCGGAGTTCCGCGGCGACATTGCCAAGTTCATCAAGCTCGCACGCGAGGCGAAGCTGCCGCCGCAGGACTAAGAAGCCAGGTATTCCGCGCGCCGTTCGGCGATGCGATCGCGGATTTTGCCGCCGTGGGATTTCATGGCATCGATTTCATCAGACGTCAGTTGCGAGGCGATCGCCTTGACAAAACTATCCCGTGCCTTCGCCCTCGCCCACCACTCGAGCACACGCGGGCGCTCGGCCGTCCATACGGAAAGAAGATCGAGGTATTCCAGCCGCGCAACAAAAGGCATTAGGTTGATATCGCCAAGCGACAATTCGGCCCCACACATCCAGGGCGCTCCCGTTGCAAGTTGCGCATCCATCGCTTTGAACAATTTTTCGTAGGCAGCGATGCCCTGAAAAACATAAATGGATTCCACGCCTTCTTCATAGGTTGAGATGTAGCGCATGCGCCGTTCCGGGTCGCCGACATTGCGAAAACGCGTCTGGCGTTGCTCCTCGGTCATGTTTTTCATGCGCTCGCGAAACATCGCGGAGAAACTGATCTCCCTGGTTGCCTCGAAAATACCCTCGTCGATAAATTTGCTCCACAGTCGCATGCGTGCGCGGCCGAGCGCATCGGCCGGCCGCAATGCAGGCGTGGGGAATACCTCGTCGAGGTATTCGCAAATCAAGGTGGATTCCACCACCGCCGCGCCGTCGTGGACCAAGGAAGGCACCACGCCCTTGGGATTGATCTTCAGATATTCCGCGTTGTACTGCTCGTTCTTGAAGAGATCGATGATTTTCTGATCCCAGTCGAGCTGTTTCTCATGCAGTGTGATGAAAACCTTTTGCGTGCAAATGGAATTGCGCGCGGTGTAGAGCTGCAACATCGCCATCAAGCCACCGCGACCAGCTTTTCGAGCTCGGCATCGGCCTTGCCGACCTTCTCCCATGGGGATTTTTTCAACAAATCCGCGTAGGCATCGCGCCACTCAACCCCTGCGTCGGCGACAAAATGCCCGCCGCGCGGACCACGATAGAGCGAAGCATTGTTCGCGGTCGGGGGCAACACACCCTTTTCCTGGTAGTCCGCCACCGCCTGCATGAGCAAGCGCCGCACCCGCACGATCATGATGTCGCTAGGCGCAAGCTGCTCGCCAGGCCGATCAGCGATGCTGCCCATGCTTTCCTGGATCGCCTGATCCTGCAACTGCACACCTTCGATACCAGTAAAACTTTTAGTTCGCTGCACGTTGCGATCGATCTCGAAATCGTTGCGCTGATTGGCTCGCAGGCGCCAGCGCCCGTGCCAATCAGTGCTGTTGGGCAGAAACGGATAGTTTTGCGAAGCCCCGGCGATTTGTTCATTTAACTTCATGCGCGATGCCGGATAGGCGCCGTTTTTGACAATCGCGATCACCATGGTGTGAAAATCATCCACCGGCAGGTAGACGCGCAACAGCACATTGGTCGCGAGGTGGTTAATCGGCGGCATGGTCCAAAAAGGCATTAGGAACTGACCGATGCGCCAATACAGCTTGCCCTCGTCCGCCGGCCGATGCGCGCCGTAAATGTAGCCGTAGTCCGTCTCTGCAATCTTGTATTCGGGCGCACGGTTGGCGACCAGATGTTTCTGATGCACGTCTTGACTGAGATCTTTCGCCTGCACCGCGCCAAAATGCATGATGCCCACGTGACTGGTATCCAACTCACCTTCCACCGCCTGCAGCCAATTGCAC
>JBJXEY010000393.1:0-9067 GCA_046153355.1 Burkholderiales bacterium | reverse complement strand
AGTGGGAGGGCGTCGATCACCCGCGTTACCCGATGTGCCGCATCTGGCAGAGGAGGGGGCGGACCCCGGGTTGAATAGTTATTTCGGAATTTTTGCGCCAGGCGGAACGCCCAAACCGGTGGTTGATCGCCTCAACGCCGAATTCGCCAAGGCCTTGCAGACGCCCAAGGTGCAGGAATACTTGCGTACCTTGACGTTGGATATCGTGGGTGGATCGGCCGATGCTTTCGCGCAATTTTTGCGCGAAGACCGTATTAATTCGGGTAGGGTATTTAAAACCATGGGCGTTAAGCCGACTGATGCCCCCTCTTAATGCGTCGAATGTGTGGTGTGTGAATCGATGACCGCGTAGGAAATCAGAGGGAGGCCTTATGATTTATCGTAATTTCGTGGCTGCTGTATCGATCATTGGCTGGCTAATAACTTCGCAAGCCGTCGCGCAATCCTTTCCCGCTAAACCCATTCGCATCATTGTTCCTACTTCTCCAGGCGGGCTCAACGATTTGTTGAGCCGAGGCTTGGCGCAACAAGTCTCCGAATCCATAGGGCAGCCGGTAGTGGTCGAAAATCGTCCCGGTGGCGGCAGCATGATAGGTATGCAGTTTCTCTCAAGAAGCACGCCTGACGGCTATACGCTTGGCGTCACCACCAAGGAGCCGCTGGTCTACAACCTCTTTTTATATTCGAAATTGCCCTATGACCCGGATAACGATTTCAGCTACGTAACGCACTTGGTGCGCACGCTGGGGATCATCGTCGCCAATGCGGCGGCGCCAGGCGCAACGTTTCCTGAAATGATTGCCTACGCCAAAGCCAACCCTGGCAAGCTCAATTGGGCGACTTGGGGGCCGGGAAGCACGCCGGCAATTTATCTAGAGTGGATTAGAAACAAGAATGCGGTGGATATTGCCGCCATTCCTTACAAAGGAGCGGGACCCTCGGTGCCCGCGATTTTGTCGGGTGAGGTGCATCTGACCTACACCGGCATTGGCTTGGTGATTCCACATGTTCAGTCAGGCAAGTTGCGCGCGTTGGCGATAACCGGCGCAAACCGTGCATCGGTGTTTCCCAATGTGCCGCATCTGTCGCAGTTCAACAGCGATCCGGATTTCGCCAGTGGATTTAGTCTGTATGGACCGGCAAAGATTCCCATGCCCATTCAGGAGCGACTCGCCACCGAATTTCGCAAAGCGCTGGGCACCTCTCAATTGGCGCAGATCATGGCGGGGACCATGGAACCGGTGGGTAGTACGCCTGCGGAGTTCGTCACGCATATTCGTGCTGAGCGCGACAACGCCCGTATGGTGTTCAAGGCTTTGGGGATTAAGCCGACGGCTGTGCCGGACTGAAAATCAGTTCGAGCCTTTGGTTGGCGCGGTCTTCGGCCTGGGTCTTTCCCGAGTTACTTTTCTTCCATCACCCAAACACCACACCAATCATCCGGTGGCGGATTGGCCGTCAAAAACTCGCAGCGTTCCACATAGAGCTTCGCGGTTTTGTCGTTGGCGTTTAAGGTCAGTACCTTTTCGAATAGTTCCTTTGCCGGGGTAAAAGCCTTCGAGCGGTATTTGTTGAGCGCGTCGCGAAAGTAACCCATGGCGTCGATCATATTGGGGTAGCTCTCGTCGGTGTGGTAATCGAGAATCTCGTACACACCAACTGGCTGCGTCTTTCCCTTGACTACCACCAGGTCAATATCCCGCGCCCGATAGGTGCCGCGAAGTTTCTTGTAGGTGTATTCGCTGATCAGGATGTGGGCGCCGTATTGTTTACAGGCAGATTCCAAGCGCGAAGCAAGATTGACCCCATCGCCGATCATGGTGTAGTCCATGCGTTTCTTGGAGCCGATGTTGCCCGATACGATCATGTCGGTATTGAGGCCGATGCCGATGTCGATGGGCGCCTTGCCATCGCTTACACGTTGCACGTTCCAGCGGCGCAATTCGTTGATCATGGAAATCGAGGCCCGCACTGAGCGATCAACATCGTCATCGTGTGCCACCGGCATGCCAAAACCCGCCATGATGGCGTCGCCGATGAATTTATCCAGCATGCCGCCTTCGTTCTGAATGCAATCGACCATCAGCGTGAAGTATTCGTTCAACATCGCTACGGTGCCTTGCGCGCCGAGTTTTTCCGAATTGGTGGTGAAGCCGCGTATGTCGGAGAAGAGGACTGTAGCCTCGACAGCCTGGCCACCGAGCATTTCGGCGCCGGCGGCCACCAGCTTATCTGCGATACCGGGGTCCATATAACGCGACATGGTCGATTTCAAACGCTTCTCGCTCGATATGTCCTCGATCATGATCATCGAACCGATGCGTTTGTGCTCCGCGCTGGCAAGGGGCAGTACCGTGACATTGCTGGAGATTTTTTCGTCTTTCAGTACCAGCTCGGCGTCCATGAAGACTTCCTGCTGACCGGTTTCGCCGACTTGCTTGAGTTTCTCCAATACCCATGCATTGTCCCCGGCGAAAAACTCGGTTGCCGGCTTTTGTAGGATCTCTTTAATTGTGGTGCGCAGAATGCGTAGGCCCGCTGCATTGCAGGTGACGATTTTTCCCGCTTCATCCAGGGTGACCACACCGTTTGACATCGACTCCAGCATCGCCTCGCTGTAGTTCTTCATGTTCTGCACATCGGCAAACAGTTTCGCGTTCTCCAGGGCAATGGAAATCTGCGCGGTAAAGGCGCGCAGGCGCGATTCGTCTTCCGAAGTAAACGGGCCGCCGCGTTTATTCAACACCTGCGTGACGCCAATCACCTTGCCGTATTTATTGATGATGGGTACGCACAGAATGGAGCGGGTGAAATAACCGGTGCGCTTATCGAAGGATGGGTTGAAGCGTAGGTCGGCATAAGCGTAGGGCATGTTGATTGATTTGCCCGAAGTAAAGACGGCGCCCGCTATGCCCAAATGATTGGGTAGCCGTATCTGCATGGACTCCAGACCCTGACCAACTTCCGACCAAAGTTCGTTGGTTTTGTCATCGTTCAGGAAAAGTGTGGAGCGATCAGCATTCAATAGGCGCGTCGCCTCGCCCATCACTTTTTGCAGAAGCGAACCTAATTTGATATCGGCGGTCACTTCGGAGACGATTTCCACGAACTCCATTTCCTGCGCGCGAACCGCTTTCATGCGCTCGATAAACTGCGCGCCTTGCAATGCCACCGTGCCCTGGGTGGTCATGGCTTCGAGCATATCCAGATCGTCTTCGGTGAAATCGCCTTTACGTTTATTAAGCGTCTGCGCAACGCCGATGATTTCGCCCTTGACGGTCTTGATAGGAACACAAAGTATGTTGCGCGTGATGAACCCGGTTTGTTCGTCGATTGCCTTATTGAAACGCGCGTCCGAATAGGGGTCGAGAATAATGAGTGGTTCGCCGCTGGTGAAAACATGCCCCGCAATGCCGCTCGAATTAAGTAGGCGTATTTCGCGCTTGATATTGCCTTGCGCAACGCGCGAATAGAGTTCATTGGTGGAGGTGTCGTTGAGAAACAATGAGCCTCGTTCCGCGCCGATCTCGCTAGTGGTCATATCAACCAAGGTGTGTAAAACGTCATCAAGCGAGTCGTAGGCCGCCATGCGCCGGGAGACTTCAAGCAATAACTCGACCAGTTTCAGCCGTTGGCTGCGAGGCGCAGGTTTAACACGCGGCTTGCCAGTCTGCGCGCGATTTCTACCGATCAATGGTCGGATATTGCTTGGCGGCAAGGGATTTTTTTCGGCGCTCATCGACTCACCTTTGATGACCTTTGATTCAACGTATCTCGAATTTGGTCTCAACCTGGAGCGCTAATTTTAGCTTGAAGTGTGTCGCGCATTTCCTGAATCGTGCTTTGCAATTGATTTATTTCCGCGCGGTCTTGGGCTCGCGCGGCGGTTAGTGCCTGTTCCTTTGACAAGGTTTCATGCTCAAGCGCGGAACGCAAAGCGGCGACGGTTGCGCGCAACTGGGCCAATTCGTCTTGAGCGGTTGAAGTGGCCGAGAGAACCGCCTGATCGCGCGACGCTCGGTCGTTATCCATTTGTTCGCGTAACGCGGCGGTCGCCGCACGTAATTGCACTATTTCATCCTGACTTTCTACGTATGTCTTGCGTATTAACTCGTCTCTTTGGGCGCGCTCTTTTTCAAGTTCGTCGCGCAACGCACCGATGGTTTGTTTTAGCTGGCCGATCTCGCCGCCGGCTTCAGAAAGACTTTTCGCCACGGCGCGTTGCGTGTCGGCCCGGGCAAATTCAAGTTCCTCGCGCAAGGCTGCGGCAGTGGCTCTAAGTTGCGCGGCTTCCGCGCCGGCTTCTGACACCGCCCGTTGCACGGCCAAATCGGTGGCTGCTTTGGCGGCTTCCAGTTCGGAACGCAAGGCTGCCGCGTGATTCTGTAAATCGCGCACCTCAAGCAGAAGTGCGCTGGACTCGCCGGGTTGAGTTGCCATGGTTCTTGAGGCGCGTTTCTAAGCCGCTTGGCGAAAGCGTTGGCGATTGTGCGGGCGCTCCAGACCAAGCCAAGGGCCTTTGGGCACGATGCCATTGCCTTTGACAGGGCCGTTTCCGCCAAAGATCGCGCGTTTCATCGCCTCGACGGCTTCGGTTTGTTGCTCGCCGTAGAGATATCGCTGCCCTCCCTGAATCTCCTCCAATGCATCCAAGGTCCGAAACAACTCGAACGATTCTTCATAGACTTGTTGGGACGCGGAACGTCCGCAGCCGTTGACGCCATTGTTCACGCCCTTGAGCACTTTTTCGTTGAGTAGATTACCCATTCTTATCTCCCCATTTTGTGTTGCATCGTGGCGCTGTCTGTCACGACATTATGCACCGTCATGTTATTCGCGCTTTGTTGCCTGGCCTCTATAATCCGCGCTCGCATTGAATGGAAGATTGGCGCTATGAAAGCAATGTTATGCCGTGAATTTGGCCCGGTTGAAAATATTGAGTGGACCGATGTGCCAACGCCGATCTGCGGCCCCAAGCAAATTCGTTTTCGCACATCGGTAGCTACGCTTGGCTTCATGGATGCGCTGATGATCAAAGGCGAGTACCAGGTCAAGCCTCAATTGCCCTATGTTCCTGGTTCGGTTTCCGCGGGAGTGGTGACTGAGGTTGGCGTAGAGGTAACGGGAATCAAGGTGGGAGAGCGAGTCACGGCCTCCGATCATCAAGGCGCCTTTGCCGAGGAGCGCGTGGTGGGTGAGGAGACCGCTATGGTGACGCCTGAGTCCATGGAAGACGTGCAAGCTGCGGCGCTGCGTCTGACATTTACGCCATCCTATTTAGCCTTGGTTATCCGGGCACATTTGCAAAAGGGCGAAACACTAGTGGTGACCGGCGCCACGGGAGGAATTGGCTTCGCCGCCATGCAATTAGGTAAATACCTGGGGGCTCGGGTTATAGGTGTGGTGGGCAGCGCCGCCAAAGCGGCGTTTCTCGCGCAACACGGTTTCACCGAAAACATCGACTATGCAAAGGAAAACTACAAGGATCGTGTCAACGCATTGACCGGTGGCCTGGGAGCCGATGTCATATTTGAAGTGATTGGCGGCGAGATTTTCGAGCAGTCGCTACGTTGCATCAATGTAGGCGGGCGGGTATTGGTGCTGGGTTTTGCCGGTGGAAAGATCGGCAACGTGCCGGCCAATTTGCCGTTATTGAAAAATGCATCGATCATCGGTTCGTTCCTGGGCGGATGGCGCAAACGCCATCTGGAGGCGGGGCCTGAATTCAATCGCGCAGTGCAAAATATTCTGACCGAGTCAGGAATGAAGACACCTATCTCGCGCGTTTTTCAAATGTCGCAGGCGGCGGAGGCCTTAGATACCATGTTGGATCGTGGCAACGTCGGGCAGATCGTGTTGACGATCTAATCAAAGACGCGGTGGAGCGCATAGATGTTGATTGTATTGAGATGCTATTGACGCCCGAGAAAATTTGGCGCGCAATGCACGAGGCACAAAGATAGGTGCGCAAGGCACAAATTTAGATTCTGCGACAGATGAAGGGAAATACCATGTTGAATGTTTTCCAGATAGCAAAACAAGTAGTACTGGCAAGTCTGGCCACGATTCTGGCTTTTGCGTCGGTTTCGAGCATGGCGCAAACCTATCCGATCAAACCGGTGCGAATTGTGATTCCCTATCCGCCTGGTGGTGTGGACGTAACTATCCGCCTATTAACCAATGTCATGGACGCGGAGCTAGGCCAGCCCACCATATTCGATTACAAACCGGGCGCCAGCGGCATTATTGGCACGGACCTCGTTGCTCGCGCGGAGCCTGATGGTTACACGATTTTGGCGACCGCATCGAACCCTTGGGTGGTGTCGCCCGCCCTGCGAAAAGGCGGTACGCCCTATCATCCGATACGTGATTTCACGCCGATTTCCATGGTGATCGAAGGCGTCAACCTAATCGTTGCGAACCCCTCGTTTCCCGTGAATAACGTTCGCGAATTACTCGATTTCGCGCGAAAAAATCCCAATAAGATTAGTTGGTCAACCACGGGTATCGGCAGTTCCTGGCATCTTGAAGTAGAAAATATCAACCATCGCGCCGGTACCGATATTTTGCACGTGCCGTTCCCCGGATTCGCGCAGATGATTCCGCCCCTATTGACCGGCGAGGTGCCCTTGGCCCTTATCACTTATCAAATTATCAATAAGCTGGTCGCTGCCGGGAAAGTAAAGATGGTTGGTGTATTGAGTACCAACCCGAAAACACGTCATCTATTTCCGCCTGGCGTGCAGCAGGTCGCCGAGATTTATCCGGGTTACCAATCGGCCCCATCATGGATAGGGTTCGGCGGGCCTGCGAAGTTGTCGCGACCTATTGTGATGCGGCTGAATGCGGCAATCATTAAGGCCATCAATCAACCCTCGGTGCAGGAACGCTTTACGGTGGACAAAATCGTCGCAACCGGCAGCACGCCCGAAGAATTCGGCGATCGCATTAAGGCGGACTATGAGTTGGCGTTGAAAGTGGTCAAGGACGCCAATATTCCATTGAGTGAATAATCTCGGCGCGGTTAACGTAATTTATGCAGGAACGAAGTTTTTATGTATAAACGTATCGATCACATTGCCCTACATGTCGCCGACCTGCGGCGGTCCATCGCTTTTTACGAACGGCATTTCGGTTTTAAGAACTATTTCCAAGCACCGGTACCCGGAGGAATCGATATTGCCTATTTGAAGCTAGGCGATACGGTTTTGGAACTCACCCACCATTCCGATGGCGACATGGTGGGTTTCCACTTTTGCCTTGAGACTGATAGCTTCGCCGAGTCGGTGTCTGAGTTGCAGCGCAGCGGCGTTGATCTCATCCGCGCACCGCACAACACCGCGGCGCGAGAACCGCGCGAAGAGGGCTGGCGTAGGGTGGTGTTTCGCGGGCCGGATGGCGAGCAGATTGAACTGCGCGGTTAGTTTAAGAGATTCGATCTTCCCGAAAATTAATCTTCCGATCCATTCAAACGTGGAGTTACCCCAAGCGCCAAATAGTCTGCGGATGCGCACGCCGTTGGCAAATTTGGGAGGCAAGCGAACACAGGCCTGCTAGAATGCGGGATTCAAAAGAGCGTTAAACGCGCCACATTTAGATTCGATGTATTGCCAACTCATTCAGACCGCCGTGCCGCAGAGAATTTCGCTTTTTTACCGAAATTATTGCTCCATGGCCACCATCGCCAAACAAAGTAACGACTATGCATGAAGAGCGGGTAGTGTCGGGCATGCGTCCCACTGGGATGCTGCATCTAGGCCATTATCATGGTGCCCTGAAAAATTGGGTGCGACTGCAAGCCGAGTTTCCCTGCTTTTTCTTTGTCGCCGATTGGCACGCATTGACGACGCACTACGACACGCCCGAACTCATAGAGCACAGCGTGTGGGAGATGGTGATTGATTGGCTTGCTTGTGGCGTTGACCCTTCGCAGGCGACAATTTTTATTCAGTCCAAGGTTCCTGAGCACGCCGAGCTGCATACCTTGCTCTCGATGATCACACCCCTAGGTTGGCTTGAACGCGTGCCAAGCTACAAGGACCAGCAAGAGAAACTCGCGGATCGGGATTTGGCGACCTACGGTTTTCTTGGCTATCCGTTGCTGCAAAGCGCGGACGTGTTGATTTATCGTGCGCGATACGTGCCGGTGGGCGAGGACCAAGTCCCGCATATCGAATTCATGCGCGAAATTGCCAGGCGCTTTAACCATGTGTATGGAAAGGAGCCAGGCTTCGAGGATAAGGCCAAGGCGGCGGCCAAGAAGATGGGCAGTCGCAAAGCGAAGCTCTACGAGCAACTGCGAACTCGCTATCAGGAGCAGGGCGACGATGAGGCCTTGTTGTCGGCCAAAGCGTTGTTAGAGGAGCAGCAAAATCTCGCAGTTGGCGACCGCGAACGGTTGTTCGGTTATTTGGAAGGTGGCGGGCGGCTGATCTTAGTAGAGCCAGAGGCTTTGCTGACCGATGCATCGCGCTTGCCGGGATTGGATGGACAAAAGATGTCTAAATCCTACGCCAATACCATTGGCCTACGGGAAGACGCGGAATCAGTGCAGAAGAAAATCAAAACCATGCCTACTGATCCGGCACGGGTGAAACGCACCGATCCAGGCAATCCCGAGCGTTGTCCGGTTTGGCAATTTCATCTTGTTTATTCGGACGACAAGACAAGGGCGTGGGCCGATCAAGGTTGCAAGAGCGCGGCAATCGGTTGTCTGGAGTGCAAGCAACCGGTAATCGACAGGGTACTTATCGAGCAAGGGCCGATGCGCGAACGCGCGCAGCGTTATTTGGATGATCCGACCTTGGTGCGCAATATCGTCGCCGATGGCTGCGAAAAGGCGCGCCAATTGGCACAGGAAACCATGCGCGAGGTTCGCGATGTGATGGGGCTGAATTATTCATGACCAAGGCCGAACCAACCCAGTTGGAAATGGCCACGCCGGTGGCTGTTGCGACGCAAAATCCCAAAGCCATGGTGAGGGGCGTGCCCTTTATCGATTTTCCGGCCGATCTTTATATTCCACCGGATGCGTTGGAAGTATTCTTTGAAACCTTTCAAGGACCCT
>JBJXEY010000391.1:0-18118 GCA_046153355.1 Burkholderiales bacterium | reverse complement strand
CCTATCCGGCTGCGCGATTGGATCAAAAAGCTCATCGAAATAGAAACCGACATGCGCACCCTGGTGCTCGAATCCTTTGGCTACAAGGCAGGCGTGCCATTGGATGCCGACCTGGTGTTCGATGCACGCTGCCTGCCCAACCCATTTTACGAACCAACTTTGCGGGCGTTAACCGGGCAAGACGATGCAGTGGCTCGATTTCTCGATGCAGAGCCGAGCGCCATCGCCCTTTACGATGAAATCGCCGGCTTTCTCGAACGCTGGCTGCCTTTGTATTCGCGAGACAATCGCAGCTACTTCACCGTAGCCATAGGTTGCACAGGGGGACGGCATCGCTCGGTATACTTGGCGGAAAAATTGGCGGCGCGAATTCGAGTGGCAATCGCGAAGTCCGCGCGCGACTCGGATAAAACAAGCGTTGGAGCCTCGCCATTCGATGCACACTTAAATGTGCTGGTCAGACATAGGGAGATTGCAGGCACATGAGTATCACCATTGCAGTTGCCCTCACCGGCGCATCGGGCATGCCCTACGGCCTGCGCTTAGTTCAGTGTCTGGTTGAGTCGGGCGCGCAAGTGTATTTGTTACATTCGCAGGCTGCGCACATCGTGGCGAAGCAGGAGCTTGACCTAACCATTCCTTCACGCGCACCCGACGCGGAACGATTTTTCACCGAACGTTATGCCGCCAAGCCCGGTCAATTGCGGGTTTTCGCCAGAGAGGATTGGTTCGCGCCGGTTGCCTCGGGTTCCAATCCGGCCGACGGCATGGTGATCTGCCCCTGCTCCATGGGTACGCTTGCCGCCGTGGCCGCGGGCTTGTCCGATAGCCTGATCGAGCGCGCCGCCGACGTGATGATCAAAGAGAAGCGCAAGCTGGTGATCGTGCCGCGCGAAACGCCGTTTTCCGTATTGCACCTTGAGAATATGCTCAAGCTCGCCCACGCTGGCGCGGTGATTCTTCCCGCCAACCCGGGGTTCTACCACCACCCGAAAAGCGTCGATGATCTGGTGGACTTCATCGTTGCCCGCATACTCGATCAATTGGGCATCGCGCACCAGCTTATGGCGCGCTGGGGCAACGAGCCTTAATCGCCATAGCCGCCGTGATACAAGCGAATTTTCCATTGTTCCCCCTCAACACCGTGTTGTTTCCCGGTGGTCTGCTGCCGCTGCGCGTGTTCGAAGCGCGCTACATGGACATGGCGCGGCAATGCCTGCGCGAGAAAACCATGTTCGGTATATGCCTGATTCGCGAGGGCAAGGAAGTCGGTTCGCCAGCGGTGCCCGAGGTCATCGGTTGTCGCGCGCGCATCGTCGAATGCGATATGCAGCAGATGGGGGTGTTGAATCTGCTCACCCAGGGAGATGGGCGCTTTCGCGTGTTATCCACCAGCACCAATTCCCAGGGCCTGATCCTCGCCGAGGTGGAGGACATCGCGGCGGAATCTACTACGATGATTCCCGCGCAATACGCCGCTTGCGCGAAGCTACTCGAGCGGGTTATCGAGCAACATGGTGAAGGCATCTTCGCCACGCCCCACCAATTGCACGACGCCGTTTGGGTGGGTTATCGGCTTGCGGAGATTTTTCCGTTTCCGCCGGCGGAGCGGCAAAAGCTGCTATGTATGGACGATAGCCTTGCGCGGTTGTCGATCCTCAATCGCATCATTACATCAAGCAACGCCGCGATTTAACGGGTGGCGCCTTATTTCTACTTATAATTTAGAACTTTTATAGGTTGAAATGTCCAGCCCACGTTGGCTAACATAATATTTCAATACCATAAATAATATTGAAATGCGGCGTGCTGATCCACGCCATCACTACCCCACCTGTAACAATAATTTTCGCACTGGCGTTGGAATCGATGCTTTAAGCGCTTCTTTAATGCTAAACCAGGCCGATCCCGGCTCCTCAGTGCGAGTTGAAATCTTTTGAACTTCGCAAACAAAAGCGTAGATCTCAAGAGAAAAATGTGTGAACCCGTGTTTAAGCGGGGCGAGCGCGCGCTCTTTGCCGGGTTCGTAACCGTGCTTTTGGCGAATGCCCGATAGTGCCGCAGCCACCGATTCGAATTCGGGAAAACAAAACATGCCTCCCCAGATCCCCTGCTCGGGGCGTCTAATAAGAAGCACTTTGCCCTGATGCAAACAAATTGGCATGACCGTGTTCTTATGCGGCAAGGTTTTTTTTGCCTTTTTCCCAGGGAAATCCGCAACACGATTCATTGCAAATGCCTCGCAAGTACCGCGAACCGGACAATCTGAACAACGTGGCTTGCTGCGAAGACAAAGCGTGGCGCCCATATCCATCAAGCCCTGCGTATAGGACTCGATCCCCGTCGCAGGTAATAGTGACTCCGCCAAATCCCATAAACGTTGATCGACCGCGCGAACCCCCGGTGAACCTTCAATGGCGAAGTGCCTTGCCAGCACGCGTTTGACGTTGCCATCCAGAATCGCTTCGCGCTTGCCCGCTGAGAACACCGCGATTGCCGCAGCAGTGGAACGGCCCACCCCTTCGAGTTCCGCGAGTGTCGCTTGCGAATCGGGAAACGCGCCGAGCGCTGCGACGCGCCGCGCCGCTTTATGCAGATTGCGGCCACGCGAGTAATAACCCAGGCCGCTCCACAATGCCAAAACCTCGTCCTGACTGGCGCGCGCCAAGGAAATCACATCAGGAAAACGTTCCAGAAACCGATGGTAGTAAGGAATGACGGTTGCCACCTGCGTTTGTTGCAGCATCACTTCCGAGAGCCAGATTCGATACGCGTCGCGCGTGTTCTGCCAGGGAAGATCCTGGCGTCCGAATTTTTTTTGCCATTGAATAATTTGCCGGGCGAATTCACCGTCAGTTTTTATTGCTTGCGGCTTGCCCGCGACCCCTATTCGCGACTTGTCCGTGCCACGCATGTTTGACGCGGCATCGGCTCCGATTCTGCGTGTCACTCGTTCGCCACCCCATAGGGAACATGCCCAGCGGCCACATGTTGCCGCGCGGAGTCGATGTGACTACTTTGATCGTCAAAGAAAATGTCTGCGCCGAAGGCCTTGAGAAACGGCCCCTTATCCAGACCACCCAAGAACAAGGCTTCATCGATACGAATATTCCAGGCGCGCAGGGTACGCACCACACGCTCGTGCGCCGGGGCGCTACGCGCGGTCACCAACGCGGTGCGAATCACCGAATGGTCGGCCGGATACTCCGCTTGAATACGATGTAGAGCAGCAAGGAAATTCTTAAACGGGCCGCCCGACAAAGGCTCGCGCGCCGCATCGACTTCGGAAGCGGTAAAGGCATCCAGTCCGCTTGATTTATAGACGCGCTCGGCTTCGTCGGAAAACAGCACCGCGTCGCCATCGAAGGCAATACGCAGCACGCCACCATTGCCTTCCAACGAGTTCTTACGCTCCGCTTCGCCTTCTTCTCCGGCCGTGGCCGGAATAATAGTGGCCGCGGCGTGGCCGGCCTCCAATGCCTTTCTCACATCGGAAGGGTTGGCCGATAGAAACAGATGCGCATCGAACGCCGGCACGTAAGGGTAGGTTTTTTCACCACCGGTGAACGCCGCGCGGGAAATCGCCAGCCGGTAATGCTCAATCGAATTCATGATGCGCAGGCCCGTGTCCGCGGTATTGCGTGACAGCAATATGACCTCGACGCGCGCGCGTGGCGGCGACAGATCATTGATGGCGAGCAGTTTCTTCACTAAGTTAAAGGCAATGCCGGGCGCGAGAATCTGGTCTTCACGTTCGCGCTGATAGCGGTAGTACGCGTCAATACCATCAGACTCGAAAATACGGTTGCTCTCCTCCAGATCGAACAAGGCCCTGGAGGAGATCGCCACCACTAGTTTGCCATCGAAGCTTATAGGCATACGCGCCAATCGATTAATGATGGACTATTGTAGTCCCAGAGAATTGGCGGCCTTTTCTAGTCTCGAAATACTGGCGGCCTTTTGTAGTCTAGAAGATTGCCGCTAGCAGAATTCAGCGCCAGGATTTCAGCAACGACTGGGCTCAGGAAGAACGCGATTGGCGTAAAACGCGGGTGGCCTCATCGTCTACTTCGCCCGCCTTCATCACCACACCGTAATCGTCCCGCGCCGACGCAACGCCGATGTAACCCTGGCGTACATCGTGACCGACGAGCCGAGCCTCGCGCAACAAGGGCGACCCAAAGCCACCACCACCGGCGGCGCGTAGCGTAAATTTATCCCCGCCGCGAAGTTGTTGATTGAAAGCTTTTCCCGAGGGCAAGGGATCAACTGTCTTCCCGCCGATACTCAACGCGACTTGGTTGCCCAAACCTTCCAGGCCACCGGCCAACCCCCAGGGGCGGCAATGGACTCGATCAATCTGCACCGTCACCATCACCGGCGAGCGTGCCTGAATCACTTGTTCCGAGCCCAGTCCGCCGCGATGTTTGCCCGCGCCGCAGGAGTCTTCGCGCAGCGCATGGCGCTCGAACATGATCGGGTACTTGGATTCCATTTGTTCGCAGGGGCTATTGTGCGTATCGCCGTCGTTTAAGCACACTGTGGCGCTCATGCCATCCTCGGTCAACTTCGCTCCCCAACCACCACCCATCGGCCCCGCGCCTGCCATGAAGAAACGTCCATCCAGCCGCGATATGCCGCTAATTGAAGCAATGATCAAATCGGCATGATGTGCGGCGATGGTGCGCTCAGGGATGGCGCGCTCCATGGCTTTGAGGATGGTATCTACCACCGTCATGGGAAAGGTCATCCACATACGCATGGCGGCGGGTTTCACAGCGGTGACTACCGAACCAGGAGCAAGTTTTACTTTTAAAGCGCGAAAGCTTCCCTCGTTGATCGGGTAATCGGTAGGCGAGGTAAGACACTTATAGGCCACCTGCGCGCAACCGTAGCCCGTTGTCATGCCGGAATTAAATCCGCCACGCACCTGTTTGGAGATATCGGTCAAATCGACTGTCATCTCCTCGCCACGTTTTTCGATGCGCACTTTGATGGGAATTCGCTTGCCGACCTCGACGCCATCGTCGTCCATGTACGACTCGGCTTCGTAAATACCATCGGGGATCGAGCGGGTACGCGCACGCGCTGCGGCCTCCGACTGATTCATGATGTTTTTGATCGCCTGCAAGACATTTAATCGGCCATAACGATCCAACAGCTCCAGATAACGCCGCTCGCCGGTTTTTACCGCTGTTACCTGTGCGCGCAGATCGCCGATACCGCGTTCCGGAATGCGCACATTCATTCGAATGATATCCACCAGATCCTGATTGACCATACCTTTGCTTTGATATTTAAGCAGCGGAATCTGCAAGCCCTCGGAATAGATATCGGTGGTCTGCCCGCCCAGCACACCCCCCACGTCCATCCAATGCGCCATGCAGCAGGCGAATCCTGAGAGCTTACCCTGGTGAAATATGGGAAGACTCAGCGTAACGTGATTAAGGTGGCTGCCCGTGGTGTAGGAATCATTGGTAATAAGAATGTCGCCGGGGTGAAGGTCATCGCCAAAATGACGCAGCTTGGCCTTGATGGTCTCGGCCATGCCGCGAATGAACATCGGCAGGCCCAAGCCGATGGAGACCGTTTCACCCTCGGCCGTATACAGACCCACGGTGAAATCAAGCGCCTCGTAAATAATCATGTTGTAAGCGGTGCGCGTGAGATTGGTCTTCATCTCCTCGGTTACCGCCAACACGCCATTGCGGATAATTTCGGTCAGCACCGGATCGCCCGAAAAAGGGGCCAGGCTCGATTTAGATTTAATCCTGTCCGATTTAATTGAGCCTGGCCCCTTTTCCGAGATTGACTTAATCGAGCCTGGCCCCTTTTTGGTCTTCAATCGTTTCATGCTGTATTCCTCGGTTTCAATTCATGCAGCGCCCGTGTGGCATCTTGATCGACAACACCTTCGGCCGACACCACGACGCCATATTGCAGGCGCGCGGCTTCTACGCTGACATAGCCCTGCTTGACGTCATGGGCCACGCGATTTGGCTCGCGCAACAAGGGCGACCCAAATCCGCCGCCGCCACCGGCGCGCAGCATCAAGGCATCGCCAGGTTTCAAACGTTGCAAAGCCAATTTGCCGTTGGGTAAATTGTTGTTTTCAACACCATTCTCGCGAACCGTCACCTGATTGCCCAGACCATCGCGCCCACCGGCCAGCCCCCAAGGCGGGCAATGTATTCGATCAATACGCGTAAAGATGCTCACCGCTGCACGCGCCATCACCACCTGCTCCGCGCCAAGGCCACCGCGAAATTTTCCTGCCCCGCCCGAATCCTGGCGCAAGGCATGGCGCTCAAACATCAGCGGGTATTTGGCTTCGACCTGCTCACAAGGCGAGTTGTGCGTATCGCCATCGTTGATGCACACCGTCGCGCACATGCCGTCTTCATTGTGCTTGGCGCCCCAGCCGCCGCCAGTGGGCCCAAGGCTCGAAATAAACATGCGTCCGTCGGCAGGCGAGACGCCGGTCACACGCCCCACCATCAAATCGGCATGATGGCCAGCAATGGTGCGCTCAGGGATGGCTTTCTCCATGGCTTTCAAAATGGTATCGGCCACCGTCATGGGAAAACTCATCCAGGTACGCATTGCCGCAGGCCGTATCGCGCTCACCACCGTGCCTGGCGTCATCTTTACCTTCAACGCGCGAAAACTGCCCTCGTTGATCGGATAGTCGGTGGGAGAGGTCAGGCATTTGTATGCCACTTGCGCGCAACCATATCCAGTGGTTGCCGCCGCGTTGAAGCCACCGCGTACTTGTTTGCTCACCTCGGTGAGATCGACGGTGATTTCTTCGCCGTGCTTGATCACGCGCACCTTGATAGGAATGCGCTTGCCGATATCCACGCCGTCATCGTCCATGAACGATTCGGCCTCGTACACGCCATTGCGAATGGTGCGTGTACGTGCCCGCGCCGCGACTTCGGATTGATCCATGATGTTACGAATCGCCAACTGCACCGGCTCTCGGCCATAACGCTTGAGTAGTTCAATATAACGGCGCTCACCGGATTTCAGCGCGGTAATCTGTGCCCGCAGGTCACCCATGGCGCGCTCAGGCAGTCGCACATTCATGGCGATGATATCCACCAGATCCTTGTTGACCACGCCCGCCTTCTGATACTTGACGATGGGAATCTGCAGGCCTTCGGAATAAATATCCGTGGTCATTGCACCCAATACGCCGCCGACATCGGGCCAATGCGCCATGCAGCAGGCGAATCCACAAAGCTGCTTCTCAAAAAAGATTGGCAGGCTGAAGGTGAGGTGGTTGAGGTGGCTACCGGTAATGTAGGAGTCGTTGGTGAGCAGGATGTCGCCCGGATGAAGACCTTCCTTGCCGAAATGCGCGAGTTTCGCTTTGATGGTTTCGGCCATGCCGCGAATAAACATCGGCAGGCCCATACCGATGGAGATGGTCTCGCCTTCGGCCGTATACAGGCCCACGGTGAAATCCAGGGCCTCGTAAATAATCATGTTGTAGGCGGTACGCGTGAGATGGATCTTCATCTCCTCGGTGACCGCAAGCACGCCGTTGCGCACAATTTCGGTCAGAACAGCATCCGATTTCAATGAATTGCCATGTCCATTCGCATGCACTAAGTGCGTTTTCGACAATTTCGCATTCGATTTTTGGGCTAGAGACGATGAAAATCGTCCTGAATGTCGCGCGCCCGACACATTTTTATTCGAGCCTGGCCCCTTATTTTTAATCGAGCCTGGCCCCTTTTTTCTCATGCGGCTTAACGCCGGCGTTTGCCAACCTCGATCACCAGATTGCCGAATTCATCGACCTTGAGCTTGTCGCCGGGAAGTAGCACGGTAGTCGAGGCATGTTCTTCGATCAACGCCGGACCTTCGATTCGATTTCCCGCGCGAAGCTCGTCGCGCGCGAAAGTCGGCGTCGCCACGGCCTTGCCCAATTCGGCGAAATACACGCTGCGTTTGCCGCGTTTGGCGGCGACCAAGGGCTCTTTGCTACCTCGGGCAATTCTCTCCAGCGGCGGCTTTTTCATCAGACCCGTGACGGTGGCGCGCAGGCTCACGATCTCGGCGCGTTCGTCGGGCGCGCAGGTGCCATAACGCAGTTGGTGCACATCGTCGAAATGATGCTTGATCGCCTCGCGGTCGCGGCGCTTGAATACCGTGGGAGAGAGATCCACCGTTACGGGATGCTCTTGGCCAACGTAGCGCATATCGACAGCGTAACCAACGGTAACCTTAGTGGGCTTTAGACCGCTGCTGGCAAGTGCCGCCTTGCCTTCGGCAATCATGCCTTCGTAAATTTTTTCGATTTCGGCGAAAGGCGCGTCATCCAATCGGGTGAACCAGGTTTTCACGTAGTCATAGCGCAGATCGGAATACAACATACCAAATGCGCAGAAGTGTCCTGGCGCGCGTGGCACGATCAAAGTCTGTTGGCCGATTTCGCGGGCGATGGCCGAGGCGTGCAGGGGGCCCGCGCCACCGTAGGCAATCAGCGAAAACGCCGCCGCATCCAGACCACGCTCGGTTGACACTGCCTTCACTGCATAGGACATAGCTGTAATAGCAATGCGAAGCAAGCCATCCGCGGCGTGAATCACATCCACGCCCAGGGGTTTGGCGATGTGCTCGTAAATCGCTTTTTCCGCCGCCTTAATATCAAGCTTCATCTCGCCACCGAGGAAGCGATCCGCGCCCAGGCGACCCAACACCAGGTTGGCATCGGTGACCGTTGGCAGCGTGCCGCCTTGGCCATAACAAGCCGGCCCAGGCTCGGCGCCCGCGCTTTGTGGGCCAACGCGCAAGGCGCCGCTTTCATCCACAGTGGCGATACTGCCGCCGCCGGTACCCACCTCGAATACATCCACCATGGCAATCTGCACCGGCAGCGCCTGGTTGTAACCGCCGATCAATGCCGCGCCGGTGGTCAACACTTCGCCTTTGTAGATCACGCCGGCCTTGGCGGTAGTGCCGCCCATATCGAAGGCCACCGCGTCGCCCAGGCCCATTTCATGGCATAACGCGCGCGCGCCGATTACGCCCGCGGCAGGGCCGGATTCCAGCATACGTACGCATTGCACCTGCGCCTGATGCGACTCATACAAACCACCGGTGGACTGCACCACCAGGAAGGAGCCCTTGAACCCTTCGTTACGAATAGGCTCGTTGATCCCGGCAATGTACTGGCTCACTCTGGGACCGATAAACGCATTGGCCACCACTGTGGAGGTACGCTCGAATTCACGATACTCCTGCGAAAGCTCGTGGGATGCGCTAACGAAAGCCTTGGGCAAGCGTTTCTGCACGATGGCTTTGACGCGCTGCTCGTGGTCGGGGTTGCGATAACAATGCAACAGTAGAATTGCCACCGCTTCAATATCCAATTTCTCCAATTTGTCGCAAACCGCGTGAACGCTTGCTTCATCCAAGGGGATATAGGCCTCACCCTCAGCGGTCATGCGCTCCTTGACTTCGAAACGCAGCGCACGCTCAACCAGCGGCACATGTTTCTTAAAGAAAAGGTTGTACGCATCAGGCCGATTGATACGTCCGATTTCGTAGACATCGCGAAAACCTTCGGTGGTGATCAACGCCGTTTTCGCGCCGGTGCGCTCAAGCATGGTGTTGATGGCAATGGTCGAGCCATGCAGGAAAAGCGATGCCTCGGCGAAGGTCGTGCCTGCTTTCTCTACGCCGTGGCTGATGCCATCCACCAAATTGCGCGGCGTGGATAAGGATTTACCCAACAACATGCGACCGGTTTTTTCATCGAAAGCGGCAACGTCAGTGAAAGTTCCGCCGATATCGGCGGCCAACCGCGTGTGGGTCGCGGCGCCGGATTTTTTGCGCGTGTTCAAACGGGTACTCCTGGTATTTTTAAGAGGGAAGCCAGCTTAGGGCTCATAGACGCCGCGGTTGTTTTTTATGTCCGCTGGAGCCCCGGAATTATCGCCATATTTGTTTCCCCGTCAAGGCGCAGCGCGCGTGTCTTAGAATGCCTTGCCTCAAATGTTCGGCGTGACGCTCATTCATACTGGGGGCTGTGATGCGAAACCAAATTCAGCAAGGAATTATTAATCGCCAACGTTGTTGACAAAAAAAACGCGACAAATAAAAAACGCAGCCCTTTTCGGGGCTGCGTTAAATCCACCTAAAATCGGGGTGGAGGAGACAGAAAGCATGGTAACGTCAAAATTGCTGCAATGCAAGAAAATATTTTCTAGCCGAGATTTACGTAAGTAAATAGATATTTAGTTAATAAGTACAATTACTTACGGATTTAATGCCAAATCATCAATTACGTCGATTTGCCAAGCTTGCGGCAAAGCGACATTTTCTCAGAAGTTAATTTTTGCGTCGTTCTAACGCAGCCACTGCGGGAGCCAAAGCATGGAATGCAGAGTCAAATGGGTTGAAAACATGAGCTTCGTCGCCGAAACCGGCGGCGGACACGCCTTTGTCATGGATGGTGCGCCGGAACATGGCGGTCGCAACACCGGGCCACGCCCCATGGAGACGGTACTTGCAGGCACCGGCGGCTGCACCGCATCGGATGTGGTGATTATTTTGAAAAAAAACAACCAACAGGTGAGCGCCTGCGAAGTGTTGTTGAAATCCGAACGCGCCGAAACCGACCCTAAGGTGTTCACCAAGATTCATATGCATTTCGTGGTGCGCGGTAAAGATTTGAAAGAATCAGTGGTGCGCAATGCCATCAAGCTGTCACACGAAAAATATTGCTCGGCATCGATCATGTTGGGTAAGACCGCAGAAATCACCCACGATTACGAGATCCTCGCCGACTAGACCCGGATCAGTATTCAGGCGAGAACTGGCTGCGGGCGAAAGCAGGCGCCCAATATCGAGTAATCGGCTGTTGCACGGCCGAGAAATTAACGACCGAGAAACTATCGACCGAGAAACTAACGTCCGAGAAACTAACGTCCGAGCAACTTACGACCGCGCAACTATATTCGGAACGATGTGCCGGTCATCAATCGTGCAGCGCAGCGCATAGCAGCCTTGATTGGCGGCGGCAATTCTTTGGCGCCGAGTTCGCGGGCATGTTGTGCATGTCCTGCTTCGTCGCGTTGCATGGCATCGATTACTGCCTGAGTTTTATGGTCATGTGAATCCAGGCGCTGCATATGCCCTTGTAGGTGTTGCTCGACCTGAGTTTCGGTCTCGGCAAGAAATCCCAAATTCCAGCCGTCTCCGAAACTGCCCGCAAGCATGCCGGTTGCGAGCGATCCCGCATACCACAGCGGATTCAACATACTGGTGTTGCCACCCAATTCGACAATTCGCTCATGGCTCCATGCAAGGTGATCGATTTCTTCTTGCGCCGCGCGCGATAGGGCCTCGCGCAGCTCGACATTGCGCGTAGTGATTGCCTGGCCTTGGTACAGGGCCTGCGCGCACACTTCACCACTATGATTTACGCGCATCAGCGCCGCGGAAAACTTGCGTGCGTCCACCGACAATTCGCCCTCGTCAACGGCCGCCGCAGGCGAAGTCCGCATGGCGTGCGGTGTGGCGAAGAGGGTACGCAGCCCGCGGTCGAATTCGCAAATAAGATGATCGATGAGCATGATGTTCCAATCTTCAGAATTTTTCGCTGCAACCGAGGGTGGCCTGGCTGCGCATTGTGACCGAAGCGATGCGGCGCAACGGCGTCACTATTATCGCTATGCATCAACTGACTCACGCAGCGTTTTCGCGACTCGCGCCACCACCCC
Source organism: Burkholderiales bacterium (assembly GCA_046153355.1). Taxonomy (GTDB): domain Bacteria; phylum Pseudomonadota; class Gammaproteobacteria; order Burkholderiales; family SG8-39; genus 2-02-FULL-62-17. The sequence goes on along the minus strand of JBJXEY010000391.1, from coordinate 6,380 downwards.
CTGCCAATCCCCCGCGCTTTTTTGTCTGAACAAGCGTGCGCTTGGGTACCAGGGGCTATCCTCGCGATCAAAATGCCAATACCACAATAATCCTGGCGAATACGGCAACATGATAAACACCCTTTTGCCCATGGCCGCGGCCAGATGCGCGGTGGTGTTGCTGACCGTGACCACAACATCGCAGGCTTCGATCAACGCGGCCAGCCCATCGATGTCGTTGAAGTTGTCGATTTCCGGAATCCGGTTTATGCGAACTGCGCGCGTAGCCTCAAGTAGTTCGATCTCCGCGTTGTTGTCGCCATATTGCAAATCGACAAAATCAAATCCAGGCAGGCGCAATAGGGGCTCCAAATCAGACAGGCGCATGCTTTTATTCGCACCCGAGGCCGGGCTCTTACTGACCCAAGATAAACCACAAATTTTCTTTTTTTCTCCCGCAAGGCGCGCCCTGAGATCGCGCGCCCTGGCGGAATCGGCGCGCAGATAACCCGCCGCCGGCGCATCGATCGCATCAATATTTTTTCGTAAATGCCGCCCCAAACTTCCCATGCTGGTTTGCGCGTCGAAAGTTAATTCCTGCGTCAGCATCGAAGGCGATACAAATTCAATCCCCTCGAAGGAGCGGCGAAACAAAGGTAACAGCCGCACATCGACGCAAACCGTAAGCGCCTTGGCATAGTCACACAGCTTGGCGAACATGCCGGCGTAAAAGATCTCGTCGCCAACCCCCTGTTCGTTACGCACCAGCAGCCTGCCGTCTAAACGTTCGCCGTTCCACATAGGTGCCGGGACGACAGGTGCGCGATCAAGATAGTCATCGGTTTTCCAGCGCCACTCGAACTCCGCCCATCCACGCGACAAATCGCCGACCGCCAAACATAACAACGCCAAATTGAAATGCGCGTGTACATGGTTAGGGTTGAGCGCTATCGCCTTGGCGTAGTTGGCAAACGCCTGATCCTTACGTCTTAACTGATGCAGCGCGACACCACGGTTGCTGTAAGCCGCAGCGTAATCCGCGCGCAAAGCGATCGCCGTATCGAAACACAGCATCGAATCATCCAATCGCCCCAACTGCTGCAGTGTGGCGCCCCTATTGACGTGGAACTTTGGTTCATCGGGCGTCAAGGCGATAGCTTGGTCGTAACTGGCAAGCGCTTCATCCAGTCGCGAAAGGTCCTTTAGCGCATTGCCCCGGTTGTAGTGCGCCTCGGCGTTAGCCGGCTGCAACTGGATCGCCCGCTCATGGCTGGCGAGCGCTTCGTCGAAACGTTTAAGTTTTTGCAGCGTATTGCCACGATTGATGTAGGCGGCGACATAAGCCGGATTAATTTCGATGATCTTATCGAAACTGGCCAAGGCATCTTGGAGGCGGCCTAAATCCTGCTGCGTTACTCCCCGATTGAGGAAAATATCTTCAAATTCAAGCCCCAACTGAATTGCGCGCTGGTAGCTATCCAATGCCGCATCTAATTGCCCCAACTCTTTCTGCACATTGCCAAGGTTGTAATGGGCGTCGGCGAAATCGGGCTTTAGTGCTATGGCATTTGCGTAGCAGGCCAATGCCTCTTCGTGCCAGCCCAGTTTTGCCATTGCATTGCCGCGATTGTTGTGCGTTGGCGCATGCTGTGGATTCAATTCCAACGCGCGATCGTAACTTTGCAATGCCTCGCCAATTCTGCCCAGATCCTGCAATGCCACGCCACGATTCAGATTCGCAGCCAGAAAATCGGGTTGCAAAGCCAGTGCGTGGTCGTAACTCTCGATGGCCTCCTCGAAGCGCCGCAATTCTCTAAGGGTATTGCCAAGATTACTGTGCAACGCGGCGTCATTCGGATTTACTGTAGCCGCGCGTCGCAACCAATCGGCCGCATCCTCGGCGCGGCCGGATTGCGCCATGACAAGGCCGAGCATATAAAGCGCGTCGAAAAAATCGGGAACCTCGCCAAGGACCGCGCGACAAAGCCGCTCCGCGCCGGCCCAGTCGCTGGTTTGATATGCCCCTACAGCACCCTCGAATGCCTGAGCCACTTGCATAGAAACAGAGGGGATACGGCGCAGCGCCGCGTTAGCGGCTTTGTCGCTGGCGCTCAATTTTGATCGTTTTGATTTTCCCAACGGTAGGTTCTTTATTTGGTCAATACGCAAAGCGACCCAAGACTGTTTCGCCACTCAAGAGAATGAATCGTTTGCAAGTATAAATTGCGCAGGTCTCAATCAACGCTCCATGAAAAAGGGCGCCCGAAGGCGCCCTTTTTGTACTGCCCGATTGAATAGAGGCTGTGTCAGCCTCCCTCCAATCTGTCGCTTAGAACGAGTGTTTCACACCTACGGTGTAGGAGGTCACATCGGTACCGCCGGCAATCGCGCCGCCGCCCGAGGCCACACCACTACCACCGTTGCCCGTCGGGCCAGCGATGTAGTAGTAAGCCGCGCCACCAACGGTGTTGCCGTTGTTGTCAAGCTTCATGTACTGCGCGTACAAGGCGGTACGCTTGGACAGTGCATGATCGTAGCCCAGCGTCAGATGCTTGGAGCCAGTCGCCGTGCCGCAGGTACCCGCAGCGTCGGTCAGGCCAGCACCGCAGCTCTTACGACCTGGGGTCTTGGAATAACCGGCCGACAGCGTCCCGGTAGCGGTAAGGTTATAGCTGCCGTTGATTACCCAGAACTTCTGCTTGAACGCGTTGCTCGCGGCAGCCGTGCCCGCATTGCCGTAGTCCATGCTTTCCCAGCCAGCGCCGATTTGGCCTTGACCGAAGTTCCACTTGCCGCCAATGGTCCAAGCTTTGTCTTTGGCCATGCGATTGGTGGCTGCGGTGTTGGTCGCACGATAGCCTTGGTGGGTCTCGTAACCCATACCCGCGCTCCACGGACCGCCCGACCAAGTGCCGTTGAAGGACCACAGCTTAGGCTTGCTGTTGCTGGTGCCAGCAGGGGTGATATTCGACGGCTCGGCATACTCCGAAGCAACCGTACCAAGCTTGCCCTGAAATCCAGAGAAGTTCGGCGTGGTGTACTCGATGTAGTTCGATTCGCGACGGCTGAACGCCAACGCGCCACCTTCGGCTTGCGTTGCGCAAGCAGGTGTCGCCACGGCCAACAACGCGGTCGTGGCAAAACTTACCGGAGTCTGGCAGTTCGGGCTGGGTGTCGCACCAGTGGAATCACCATTGCCCATGATGATGCCACCATGGTTGATCGAAGGATTCGCGTTCCAAACGTTCTGGATGCCCTTGAAAGCGGTACCGAAGCCACCGGCCTGGATCGAGCCCCACGAAGTAGAACGGATACCAAAGAATGAATCGCGGCCACCCAGGGTATTGACACCACCGGTTGCACCAACGGGATCAGCACGACCGTCAGGGGTCATGCCCGATTCCATTTGGAAATAAGCGGTCAAGCCACCGCCCAGATCTTCCGACCCACGCAGGCCCCAACGCGGTGCTTGGAATTGCACGTGGCTCTTGGTCAAACCGGCGTTGGTCGGGACACCAGCCGTCAAAACGCTGGATGCGGAAAACTTCATGCTATCAACACGGCCATCGATCACGCCGTAGATGCTGACGTTCGCGGCTTGCGCGAAGGCAAGTCCGGGAGCGCCGATGGCGCCGGCCACTGCTACGGCCATAAGTTTTTTATTCATTAAATCAATCTCCTATGTGTTTCGGAATTTGGCGAAGCTGAAGCGGTTCGAACGGCGCCTCGGCAACACCACTTAACCCTCCCCTTCCTGCAGGAGTTGGCACCATTGTGGAGATTACGTACGGAGTTTTCCAGGGAAACAGCTATTTCCCTGACTTTTCGGGTGTGATTTGTTGCGAGAATGCAACAGTCGCCAAGTTGTGGCAATTAATTAATTTATTCAATTAATTGAAAACAATACTTCAAGTTCATTCCCAGGATTTGCCGCGCGCATGAAAGCCTCCCCCACCAAGAAGGCGCATACCCCCTGGCTACGCATACGCTGGACATCCTCCCTGCTCACTATGCCGCTCTCGGTGATGACCAAGCGCTCAGACGGGACTTTTGGCAATAACCCTAGGGTGGTATCTAGCGTGGTGACAAAACTGCGCAGATCGCGATTATTGATGCCCAAAAGCGGGGTTTTGAGTGACAGCGCGGTATCTAATTCGCTTTGATCATGCACTTCAACCAATACGGCCAAGCCGAGGGAATGGGCGAGCGTCTCCAGCTCCACGAGCACGGCAGGTTCCAGTGCCGCAACTATCAACAAGATGCAATCCGCCCCCCAGACCTTAGCTTCATAAATTTGGTAGGGATCGGCAATGAAGTCTTTGCGTAACGCGGGTATCGACGCGGCCTCGCGTGCCGTTATGAGGTGCTCGGGCGCGCCTTGAAAAAAGTGTGCGTCGGTCAACACCGACATACAAGCGGCGCCATGCGCGGCATAGGAGGCGGCAATTGCCGCGGGATCGAAGTTCTCGCGAATGACGCCCTTACTCGGACTGGCTTTTTTTATTTCGGCGATCACCGCAGGCTTGCCTTGCGCGATTTTTGCCCGCAGCGCCCCGACAAAATCGCGCGCCGGCGGCATGTCTTTCGCGGCGGCGCGCAATTCCACGAGCGGCCGCCGCACACGGGCCGCGGCGACCTCGGTGGCTTTGACTTCGAGGATTTTTTTTAAGATATCGCTCACTTCGTCGCGCCTATTTTGCTTGCTGCGTGAACTTGACGAAGTCATCCAGCTTGGTGCGCGCCGCGCCACTGGCCATCGCGGCAAGCGCCTTCTCGACCCCCGCTTCCATATTCTCAGCCTTGCCGGATACATAAATCGCCGCGCCGGCATTGAGGGCCACGATATCGCGCGCAGCCGCCGATTTATTCTCCAGCGCCGCCAACAACATATCGCGCGATTGTTCGACGCTAGTCACACAAAGGGTGCTCGCTTGATGCAGCGGCAAGCCAAAACGTTTGGGCTCGATCGTGTATTCGGTCACTTGACCATTCTTTAGCTCACCGACCATGGTTGGACCGCTGATCGATATCTCATCCAACCCTTCCATGCCGTAGACCGTGAGAGCGTGGCGTGATCCCAGACGCTGCAAGGCGCGAATCTGAATACCCACCAGATCGGGATGGAACACGCCCATTACCTGGGTAGGCGCATTCGCCGGATTAGTCAATGGGCCCAAGATGTTGAATATGGTGCGCACGCCCAGTTCGCGCCGTACCGGCGCGGCATGTTTCATGGCGCTATGGTGCGCCGGAGCGAACATGAATCCCACGCCTACGGTATCGATGCAACGTCCGACTTGTTCGGGAGTGAGGTTGATATTGGCGCCCAGCGCTTCCAACACATCGGCACTGCCTGATTTGGAGGACACGGCGCGATTGCCATGTTTGGCAACACGCGCGCCAGCCGCGGCACATACGAAAATGGCCGCGGTTGAAATATTGAAGGTATGCGAGCCATCCCCCCCGGTACCCACTACATCAACCAGATGCGTGGTGTCGCTTACCTTCACCGCAGTGGCAAGCTCGCGCATCACTTGCGCGGCAGCGGTGATTTCGCCGATGGTTTCTTTTTTTACGCGAAGCCCGGTGATGATGGCCGAGATCAACACCGGCGACATTTCACCGCCCATGATCTTGCGCATCAGGTCGAGCATCTCGTCATGAAAAATCTCGCGATGTTCGATGATGCGCGACAGGGCTTCTTGTGGGCTGATACTCATCTAATACCTCTTTAGGCGTTGTTCACGCCGCGATTTGCAAAAAGTTTTTGAGCAACGCGTGACCGTGTTGGCTCAATATTGACTCGGGATGAAATTGCACGCCTTCAACCGCCATGCTCCGATGCCGCACCCCCATGATTTCGCCATCGGTGGTCCAGGCGGTGACCTCAAGGCAACTGGGTAAGCTCTTTCGCTCAATGGCCAGGGAATGATAGCGCGTGGCGATAAACGGGCTGGGAAGCCCCGCAAATACACCGGCGCCAGAATGTTCGATGGGTGAAGTCTTGCCATGCATCAAGGTTTGCGCATGCACCACCTTGCCGCCAGACGCGGCGCCAATCGCCTGGTGCCCAAGACAAACACCTAATAAGGGAATTTTCCCCGCGAATACCTTTATCGCTTGGAGAGAAATACCCGCTTCCTTGGGCGAACAAGGGCCGGGGGAGATTACGATCCTCTCTGGTTTCATCGCCTCAATCTGCGCCACACTCATCTCGTCGTTGCGCACCACGCGCACCTCTGCGCCCAACTCGCCCAAATACTGAACCAGGTTGTAGGTGAAGCTGTCGTAGTTATCGATCATTAGCAACATGGCGGCCCCTCAATCCTGCTCGTCCCGGCCGGCCGGGACATGCTCGGCGGCTTGCAAAAGGGCACGCGCCGTGTTGCGGGGTTACTGCC
>JBJXEY010000386.1:0-6157 GCA_046153355.1 Burkholderiales bacterium | reverse complement strand
TGTAATACTCTTCAATCACCAGCTGCAAATCGAGCGCAGTCATGCCCGCGAGCCGCTCATCCTCGAAACTGAAATACACCAGCGATTCGCGCGCCGCGCCAAGCTTCAGGCGTTCGCCGATGATGCGACAAAGCAGAGAAGTTTTACCGGCACGGCGCATGCCGATGAAGGCGACGGCTTTTTTGCTAACCGCAGGCAACCAGACATCGCGCGCGGTAAGGACGGGCACCGGCGTAGCGATGCTGTCAACGATTTTTTGCCGAATTGCGTCGCGGTAGTTGTCTTCGGCGCCGGTGGCCATATTGACTTATTAAAAGTACAAATTATCCAATTATTGTACTCGTTAAAAGTACAATTTGGCGCGAGCCGCACTGACCACCCTTTGCCAATTGTGTTGAGCGCCTATTTTTTCAGAACCTGCTGACCGTCCGAGACGATGCAGCTAGGCCGCCACCTGGAGCTGTAGTTCCTCGATGCGGCGGGCTTCGGCCACGCGCCGTGCGAAATCCGCGGTCTGGTCGGCACCAATCGGCCCCACCGCGAAATAGCGCGCTTGCGGGTGCGAGAGATAAAACCCCGCCACCGATGCGGGCGGTGTCATGGCATACGACTCGGTGATGCCCATGCCGATGGCGGTGGCATCGAGCAGATCGAATAGCGCCGCTTTCACCGCGTGATCGGGGCAGGCGGGGTAACCGGGGGCAGGGCGTATGCCACGGTAGCTCTCCGCGATGAGGCCGGGTACATCCAGCCGCTCATCCCGCGCGTAACCCCAGAACTCGCGCCGCACGCGTTCATGCAGGCGTTCGGCAAAGGCTTCGGCTAAACGATCAGCCAGGGCTTTCACCATGATGGCGGAGTAATCATCATGCGCCGCTTCGAAGGCACGCGCGCGTTCTTCGCAACCCAAGCCGGTAGTCACCGCGAAGGCGCCGATCCAGTCGCGCACGCCGGAACGTTTTGGCGCGATGTAATCGGCAAGACATAGGTTGTGGCGATCCGAAGGTTTTTCCGTCTGCTGGCGTTGCTGATGCCAGGTAAGCGCTACTTCACTGCGCGATTCATCGCGATAGATTTCGATGTCATCGCCTACGCTTGCGGCGGGCAACAGCGCGATGACGCCATTTGCCGTGAACCAGCGTTCCTCAATGATGCGCGCGAGCATTGCTTTGCCGTCGGCATAGACATCGCGCGCGGCCTTGCCGACAATTTCGTCGTCGAGAATTTTCGGGAAGCTGCCGGCCAGATCCCAGGTCTGGAAAAACGGCGCCCAATCGATGTAGCGCGATAGTTCCGCGACATCGTAGTCGCGCAGTTCCAACACACCGCGCAGACGCGGCACTGGCGGTTTATAGGTAAACCAATCCAGTTTTGGCGCATTGGCGCGCGCGGCAGCAAGGCTCACCATCGCCGGGCCTTTTTTGGCCGCGTGTTGTTCGCGCACTTTGTCGTAGTCGTGGCGTACCGAGTCCACGTATTCCTGCCGCCCGTTATCCGAGATCAAGCCCTGACACACCGAAACGGCGCGCGAGGCATCGGGTACATACACCACAGGCCCCGCGTAATGCGGCGCGATTTTCACCGCGGTATGCACGCGCGAGGTGGTGGCGCCACCGATTAAGAGGGGCATGGTGAACCCCTGGCGCTGCATCTCGCCGGCGATATGCGCCATCTCTTCGAGCGAAGGCGTAATGAGCCCCGAGACACCGATCATGTCGGCGTTTTCGGTGCGCGCGGTGTCCAGCAACTTTTGTGTCGGCACCATCACGCCGAGATTCACCACCTCGAAGTTATTGCATTGGAGGACCACGGCAACGATATTTTTGCCGATGTCGTGCACGTCGCCCTTGACCGTTGCCAGCACCACTTTGCCGCGCGCGCGGGTGTCGCCTTGTTCGGCTTTTTCCGCTTCGATGAAGGGCACTAGATGCGCCACCGCCTGTTTCATGACGCGTGCCGATTTCACCACCTGCGGCAAGAACATTTTCCCCGCGGCAAACAGATCGCCCACTACGTTCATGCCCTCCATCAGCGGGCCTTCGATCACTTCAATGGCGTGGGCGAATTTGCAGCGCGCCTCTTCGGTATCGGCGATCACCCAGTCGGTGATGCCTTTCACCAGCGCATGCACCAGGCGTTGTTCGACCGAGCCTTCGCGCCAGGTGAGATCGACAACATCGGCTTTGGCCGCGCCGCTCACCGAGCTTGCCGCCTGCACCAGGCGCTCACCGGCCTCGCCATTGCGATTGAACAGCACATCTTCGATCTGCGTGCGAAGTTCAACGGGAATCTCCTCATACACGCCCAATTGCCCCGCGTTGACAATGCCCATGCTCATGCCGGCGCGGATGGCGTGATACAGAAACACCGTATGCATGGCGGCGCGCATCGCTTCGTTGCCGCGGAAAGAGAACGAAAGATTCGATACGCCGCCCGAAACATTGGCATGCGGCAAATTCGCGCGAATCCAGCGCGTGGCTTCGATGAAGTCCACGCCGTAGTTGGCGTGCTCTTCGATACCGGTGGCCACGGCGAAAATATTTGGATCGAAAATGATGTCCTCGGCCGGGAAGCCGACTTTATCGATAAGGACTCGATAACAACGCTCGCAGATCGCTTTGCGGCGTTCAAGCGAATCGGCCTGACCCTGCTCATCGAACGCCATCACCACTACTGCCGCGCCGTGGCGGCGTGCAAGGGTTGCCTGGCGAATGAACGGCTCCTCGCCTTCTTTGAGTGATATCGAATTGACGATGTTTTTGCCCTGCGCGCATTTGAGGCCTGCTTCGATTACCTCCCAGCGTGACGAGTCGATCATCATGGGCACGCGCGAAATCTCGGGCTCACCGGCAATGAGATGAAGGAACTTCACCATCGCGGCGTGCGAGTCGAGCATCGCCTCGTCCATATTGATATCGATCACCTGCGCGCCGTTCTCCACTTGCTGACGCGCGACCGCGAGGCCGGCGGTGTAATCCTCGGCGAGGATCAAACGCGCAAACGCTTTGGAGCCAGCCACGTTGGTGCGCTCACCCACATTGAGAAATAGCGATTCCCGGCCGATATTGAGCGGTTCAAGGCCAGCGAGGCGTAGACGCGCTTCGATAACGGGGGGCACGCGTGGCGCGACGCCCTGTACCGCCCGCGCGATGTGCGCCAGATGCTCGGGCGTGGTGCCGCAGCAGCCGCCGACGATGTTGACGATCCCGGCGCGGGCAAATTCACCGAGAAATGCAGAGGTACATTCCGGCGTCTCGTCATAGCCCGTGTCGGAAAGTGGATTGGGCAAGCCGGCATTGGGATGCGCGCAGATAAAGGTATCGGCGACGCGCGCCAGTTCTGCGATATACGGACGCATCAACTCGGCGCCCAGCGCGCAATTGAGGCCCACGGCGATGGGCCGCGCATGGCGTACCGAATTCCAAAAGGCTTCCGGGGTTTGGCCGGAGAGCGTGCGTCCGGATTGATCGGTGATGGTGCCCGAAATCATCACCGGCAAACGCGCGCCTTCACGCTCGAAGCGCGACTCAATCGCAAAGATAGCTGCCTTGGCATTCAAGGTATCGAACACCGTCTCGATCAACAACAAATCCACGCCGCCCTCGATCAGACCGGCCAGCGCCTCGTCGTAGGCCGCCACCAGTTGATCGAAGGTGACATTGCGGCAGGACGGGTCATTCACATCAGGGGAGATGGAGGCGGTCTTGCTGGTGGGCCCCAAGACGCCGGCGACAAAACATAAACGCCCAGGTTGTGTGCGCATCACCGCGTCCACAGCCTCGCGCGCGATGCGCGCCGCGGCCAGATTGAGTTCGCCTACGATGCTTTGCAGCGTGTAGTCGGCCTGCGAAGGGGCATTGGAATTAAAGGTATTGGTGGTGATGATGTCCGCGCCCGAGGCCAGGTAGCGCAGATGAATGTCCTTAATCACCTCGGGGCAGGTTAAGGACAAAAGATCGTTATTGCCGGAGAGGTCGATGGGGTGATGCGTGAAGCGTGCGCCGCGAAAATCTGCCTCCGTGAGGCGGCGCGCCTGAATCATGGTGCCCATGGCGCCATCCAGAACCAGAACGCGCTGTTCTAGAAGGGTCTTAATTTCCGCGCTTTGATTCGGCCGCATTGTTCGCCTACCCAACCCGATCTCAGTTAGCTGCCAGGGGCTGATCGGGTCGCCTCTTTAGCAGTATTTATTTGGCTCGCCAGATCCCGAGGGATGCTGGTGGGCGCCCGCAAGCTGTTCGCTCAAATCGGCGCTGAGGGGAGACTAGCTTTGTTTCCCAACTTCTGTCAAATAGCATAACTACTATCTTAAAAAAGTTATTGCCCACCCAATATCCCACTAAGATAAATGCCGAAAAAGTGGGCGAATAATTAAATTAATACATTGAAAAATAATGAATTAATATTTACCAGCCGCGAAATTTTAGTTGTCCCAACAATTAGAAGTGGGAAGCACACTTGAATACCATGAAACAGAAAAATCTACCATTTGACCTGAGTTTTGAGTTTTTCCCACCCAAAACAGAGGTCGGGAAAGAGAAGCTCCGTGCTGTTTGGGGGCGCTTGGCAGGGTTTAAGCCACACTTTTTCTCCGTTACCTACGGTGCGGGCGGTTCCACCCAGGCCGGAACCTTGGACACCGTGCTTGCCCTCAAGGCCGATGGGCAGGTTGCCGCGCCGCATTTGTCCTGTATCGGCTCAACGCGCGCCGAAATTGAAACCGTGGTGGCGGGTTACCAAGCGCAAGGCATCGGGCATATCGTGGCCCTGCGCGGTGACCTGCCCTCGGGCGCGGCGTCGATGGGCGATCTGGCGCATGCAAGCGACCTGGTCGCGTTGATCCGGCGGCATAGCGGCGCCCACTTTCGCATTGACGTGGCCTGTTATCCGGAGTGCCATCCGCAGGCGAAGAACGCCCGCGAAGATTTGCTGAATTTCAAACGCAAAGTTGATGCAGGGGCGAATGGCGCCATCACGCAATACTTTTTTAATGCCGATGCTTATTTTCGTTTTGTCGATGCCTGCGCGGCGCAAGGCATAACGATCCCCATCGTCGCGGGCATCATGCCGATCGGCAACTACGCGCAACTGGCGCGCTTCTCGGAAGCCTGCGGCGCGGAAATCCCGCGCTGGCTGCGCGCGCGCATGGAGTCGTTTGCTGACGATAACGAATCGATCCGTTCATTTGGCTTGGATGTGGTCAGCGCGCTGTGCGAACGCCTCATCGCCGGCGGCGCGCCGGGGTTGCATTTCTACACGCTTAATCAGGCTGACCTTGCGTTGGAAATTCTTGAAAGAATTGCAGAGAGTTCTGCGAAACGAAATTACTCTGCGATCGGAAATTGAATGCCATGTGCTTTCGCCCAGGCAATCCAATCGGTCTCGTCCGACTGTTTTACCTCGATGGCGCCCATGGCGGCGGCAATCCTATCGGTGAAGATTGCCAGATTGTCGCAACCGAATCTTGCCGAGGGTACGACCAGCCCTTCGCATTCGAGAAACCAGACGGCATCGCCGATTTCCTGTGTCCGAGCGTAATTTGGAGCATGATAATTTTCGTCATCGACGCCTAAACTGCGCAAATCGTCGAGAGTCAATCGCACCACTCTTTGCAGTGAAACCGCGATCTGATGCAACATCAATGGTTTAGTGGGGATGGGATTGAGCAGGGATTGCCGGTAAGCCATTTCACTCAGCGCACCGTCCCGAGTCAAGCTGGTGTAGAGAACAGACGATCTATTTGCGGGCATCCAGCGCCCGCCGCTGGTTGACGCTACGTCGGGCGCCAAACCCGTGCGAGTTGCGCGAAAAACAGTGTCACTAAAGCTGCGAACCGGAAATTCCCGAATCCTCTCCAGTAGCTCGACTCGCCGCACGAACGGCGCTACAAATAAACGTCATCGCGAATTTGCTTAAGCACGGCAACTACCTCTCGATACTTACCGTGCGCGAGCAATATCATCGGTGACTCGCCATCAAGCAGTTTTTGGGGCTTGAGCAGCCACAGGCGAGCTTCAATGGGACTGTAGATATCCGAAAGTTGCTCGACCACATATTCAAGCTGCAACAGAAGTTTTTCGTGACGGGGTTGCGGAAATGCCTTCCCCGTTCTCCATCGCGAAACCGAGGCAACATTGCTATCCAACAAATTCGCAAT
>JBJXEY010000385.1:0-16671 GCA_046153355.1 Burkholderiales bacterium | reverse complement strand
AACGACAATGCCGTTTGCGGGTCGCGCAACGCAGCAACCGCCGTAACACGCGCCTTGGGCAGCGGAAAAAGCTTCATCACCGCAGCGGTGATAATCCCCAGCGAGCCTTCGGCACCAATGAACAAATGCTTCATGTCGTAACCGGTGTTGTCCTTGCGCAAGCCTCGCAGCCCATCCCAAATCTCACCGCTGGGCAATACCACTTCCAGCCCCAAGGTGAGCTCACGCGTGTTGCCATAGCGAAGCACGGCGGTACCGCCGGCATTGGTGGAAAGATTGCCTCCGATCTGCGCCGTGCCTTCAGCAGCGAGGCTCAAAGGAAATAAACGATCCGCCTCTTCGGCGGCCTTCTGCACCGCGGCAAGCACGCAACCCGCCTCAACCGTCAAGGTGTTGTTCAAGGTGTCGATGGCGCGCACTTTGTTCATGCGCGACAAACTCAATACGATCTGCTTGCCGCTAGCATCAGGCGTAGCGCCGCCGCATAAACCCGTATTGCCGCCTTGCGGAACAATGGCGGTGCGCGTTTGCGCGCACAGTTTCACCACCTTGGAGACTTCATCGGTAGTGGCGGGGCGCACCACGGCAAGTGCCTCGCCGAAGTAACGCTTGCGCCAATCGGTGGACCACGCTTTCGCATCAGCGCCGGTCAGCAATCCGGGCGCACCAACCACCGCGCCAATTTGTTCGACCAGATTGCTCATCGCACTACCTCCGAACATTCTTTATTGATGTCACGCACGTAATCGGCGGCAGCGCGCACATCGTCAACGATGGCATCGCAATGCAAAGATTCCACCGCCAGCCCTTCTCGATAGCCATAGGGAACGCACACCACACGGCAGCCCGCGGCGCGAGCCGCATTCGCATCGTTGGCCGAATCGCCCACCACCAAGACACTGTTGCTGGCGATGCCCAATTGTGAGCAGGCAAAGGTAAACGGCATCGGATCGGGTTTGCGCCGTGCAACGCTATCTCCTGACACCACCACGCTGAAATATTTGGCCAAGCCTGCATCGCGCAACAAAGGCAGAGTGAAAACCTCGGGCTTATTGGTGACGCAACCCAAGGGCATACCTGCCGCGGCCAACAAATCCAAGCCGTCAATCACGCCGGGATAAATTCGCAACTCACGCCCCGCTTCTTCCTGATACACGGCATTAAATATCGCGAGCGCTTCTTCCAGCCTCCCGCTCTCACCACCCAGACAACGCTCGACCAACTTAGCCGTGCCTCGGCCGATGAAATCGCGGATCTCGTGTTCGTGCCGGGGAGGAAGCGAGAGCGCCGCGAGCATGCGATTAGCCGCGCGAGAAAGTTCTCCAACGGTATCCAAGAGGGTGCCATCCAGATCGAATAACACCGCGCGCACGGGCGGCATTGCCATTTGTCCCGTCGGGGCCTTTCCCTGGGCTATTGTCACTTCTGGACCTTTAGCGAACAACAGCAGCCAGCGCCGCTCTCATTGCCGCGATGGTTGCTTGATAATCGGGTTTGGCGAAGATGGCCGACCCGGCGACAAAGGTGTCGGCGCCGGCGGCGGCAATCGCGCCAATATTTTCCACTTTCACGCCGCCGTCCACTTCCAGCATGATTTCGCGCCCCGTCTCGCTTCGCTGTCTATCGATACGCTCGCGCGCGTCTTTCAACTTAACCAGAGCGCGGTCGATAAATATCTGCCCGCCAAATCCAGGATTGACCGACATGATCAACACCAGATCCAGTTTCGCCAACACATGATCGAGGTAGGAGAGTGGCGTAGCGGGATTGAACACCAAACCTGCCTTGCATCCCTGCTCGTGGATCAAACCAATGGTCCGATCAACGTGCCGACTGGCCTCTGGATGAAAGCTGATGATATTGGCGCCCGCCTTGGCAAAGTCGGGAATGATTCGGTCAACCGGCTCGACCATTAAATGCACATCGATCACTGCGCTGGTCACCGGCCGCAATGCCTCGCAAACCAAGGGTCCTATGGTGAGATTGGGGACGTAATGATTGTCCATGACATCGAAATGAATCATGTCGGCGCCCGCCGCGATGACCGCCGTGACCTCTTCACCCAGCTTGGCGAAATTGGCCGAAAGAATACTCGGGGCAATGCGGTATGGAAACGCGCTACGTTGGTTCGACATGTAATACCTTTGCTCGAATGCCCATTTTGATTGGCGATTGTCCGGTAGCCCGATCCGTAGCGCAGCGGCCTTAAACCGTATCTCAAGGTGGTGCGATTTTACCCGCTATCAAGCGGTCGCCAGTCGTTGACACCACAGGTTGGCGCGACACATTGGCGCCATGCGCTTTGGCGCAGCGAGCAACGGCCCAAGTGGGGACCAAAAGCGGACACCCAAAGCGAATACCCATTGTGCTTCGATATCTGTCATTCGGCTTGCCTTGGCGCAAGATTTAGTGTGCAATCCGTTCCATGAATGAACGCAACGAAAACAAAAAGAAATTCGAGGTAACGGTTAATCCGCGCGCCCAGTTCGTGCCTGAACAATCCGATGAAGCGGCGGGGCGTTACGTATTTAGCTATACGATTTCCATTCGCAATAGTGGAAATGTTTCGGCAACGCTGGTTTCTCGACATTGGATCATTACCGATGGCAACCAAAAGGTTCAAGAAGTGCGTGGCCTAGGCGTGGTGGGGGACCAGCCGAAATTACGCCCTGGCGAATCGTTTGAATACACCAGCGGCACCATCATGGCTACGCCGGTTGGGACCATGCGCGGCAGTTATCGAATGATTGCCGAGGACGGTTTCGAATTCGACGCACCAGTTCCCGAATTCACGCTAACAATTCCGCGCGTATTGCATTGATGAACGGGCGCACGTCGTTGCTCGTGGAATCCGCGCGAGCGTCAGCCGGCTTCTAGCTTAGCCGCCTGGCTTATTACGATTTGTGGTTGTTACGACTTGTCTTTGGGGCGCTTGGGCAATGTCCACCAAACGATGAAGAGCAGCAACCCCAGCGCGATCGCGCCCTCAAGAATAAATATCCAGAATCCGGAACCCATGATGCGGCGATTATCCTTAACTGCGCGAACCGTCGCGCTTTTTTGAAGATTTCTCCAATGATACGGCGCAAATGGGTAGCCATGATCGGCGCAGCCACTTTAGTGGGGTGCGCCTCGCAACCGCCAAGCGAGCCACTGGTTTGTCCGGCGCCCGTGACCTGCCCGGTGTGTCAAATATGCCCCGCTCCCCCAGTATCGGTGACGCCAGATCTGCCCGCCACGAAAGCAGATCTCTTCCAAGCGGTTACCTTTTCCGACTTGCCCGGATGGTCCGATGACGATATGGGCCAGGTTCTGTCAGCGCTGAGTGCCAGCTGTGGACGATTGCGTAGCGTTGCGGCGTGGCGGGATACCTGCTCCGCTGTGAATGGCATGACACGCACAACCAACGCCCAAGATATGAGGAGGTTTATTGAATCCCGCTTGGTTCCTTGGCGAATTGCCACGGCAGAGGGCAACACTCAAGGCCTGGTTACCGGCTACTACGAGCCACTGTTGCGCGGCAGCCGCACGCGCCAAGGCGCATTTCAAATACCCCTCTATAGCGCCCCAGACGACCTGCTTACCATTGATCTATCGGCCATCAATCCCGAACTGCGCAACATGCGCTTGCGCGGACGTATCGAAGGCCGCCGCGTCGTGCCATATTTTTCGCGCGCTGAAATTGATGCCGGCACGGCGCCGCTGAAAGGCAAGGAGTTGGTGTGGGTGGACGATGTGATCGAGGCATTCTTCCTGCAGATTCAAGGGTCAGGTCGAATTCAATTCAACAACGGTGACACGCTGCGTTTAGGCTATGCCGATCAGAATGGACATCCCTACATTTCGATTGGCAGGGTGTTGATCGAGCAAGGGGAACTCCGCTCCAGCGACGCCTCAATGCAAGGCATACAGGCATGGGCACGCGCCAACCCGTCTCGTTTGGCCGAGTTGCTCGCGCAAAATCCCAGTTATGTGTTCTTTCGTGAATTACCGCGAAGCTCGTCTGATCCCAATTTGGGTCCACCTGGCGCGCTTGGCGTGGCGCTGACGCCGCAGCGCTCCATCGCCGTGGACCCTCGCTTCATTCCTTTGGGCGCCCCTATCTACCTCGCGACCACCCGCCCCAATAAAGACGAACCCTTGAATCGCCTGGTATTCGCGCAAGACACTGGCGGCGCAATTCGCGGCGCGGTGCGGGCGGATTATTTCTGGGGTTTTGGCGCAGCCGCCGGCGCGGAAGCGGGGCGTATGCGTCAGCAGGGACGCCTATGGTTGTTATGGCCTAAAGGTTCGACGCCGACTAATCCTTGATTTGACCGGCATTTCGCGCGGCAATATTCAGCGGCTATAGTTCGGCGCGCGTAATTAAACCGATATTGGGGAACCCCCACTCGAGTAATCCGCATCGAGCGAACCATCTTCGCTACGACAATCAGTTTTTCGCCACCTCGATGGCTTTGCGCAATTCCGGAAATCGAGCGCCAATCACACGTTGACCGTTGGCCGCGAAACTGGTGGGCGTGCCATTTATGCCCAGCTTCTGACCCAACTCAAGATTGCGTTGCAGTACAGCGGTATCGCAGTTGCCCGCCATGATGGGCGCGGTGTTTTTCAACATCAAATCCATCCAAGCCTTGCCGCGGTCCTTGGAACACCAGATTGCCTTGGATTTGCGCATCGAATCGCCGCCATTGCCCGAATCCAGTATCGGATACAAAAACGTATACATGGTGACATCCGACAAGGTTGCCAAATCGCGCTCGAAGCGTTTGCAAAAACCGCAATTGGGGTCGGCAAATACCGCGAAAACATTCTTGCCATTGCCGCGAACCACTTTTATCGCCGCATCCAGGGGCAAATCGTCGAACTTCACCTGCGAGAGTTTTTCCTTGCGCGCTTCGGTAATGTTTTCGCGCGTCTTGGCGTCGATCAAATTTCCAACCATAAGAAAATTGACCTTCTCGTCGGTGTAGACCAGCGTATCGCCCAGGCGAACCTCATATAAACCGCCGTAACCGGTTTTCTGCACCCCGTCGACTTTTGCGGTAAATCGGGCTTCTACCAACTGGCGTACCGTGGATTCATCCGCGCGGGCGCCTACCGAGAATAGCGATAAGGCCGTCAAAGTCAAAAGGAATCGATTCATTTTTTATCCCATGGCATGCCGCGCGAGCATGTTCTTTATGACCACACTTTTATCGGTAAGGTTCAATCCAGTATTGCGAATTTTGGCGGCAACAGCGGATCGTTGTTCGAACAAACCCTTTAGACCCTTGGTCGCCAATCGCATGGCAAGTATATCCTCGGCGCGCGCGCGCTCGAATTTGCGCAAATCGAATAATTGACCAGGATCGCCGCCATGCGCCGACACGCCTTCGAGAAGCGCCGCCAATTCGCGAGCGTCGCCCAATCCCAGATTGATCCCCTGGCCCGCCAAGGGATGCACCACGTGTGCGGCATCACCAATCAAAACCAGGCGCTCGCGCACTCGCTGCCTGACCGACAGCCACGCCAAGGGAAACGCCGCGACCTGCCCCATCAACTGCAATTCGCCAAGCAAACCACCGCCGGCCATTCGAACCTGCTCGCAAAGCGCATCTTCGCCTGAATTGATGAGCTCGCGCGCGTGTATTTCGCCGGTGGACCACACCATGGAAAAAACATTGCCGGGCAGCGGCAACCATGCGAGCACGCCGTCTTCTCGAAACCACTGGAAGGCGCTTCCATGATGAGAAAGTGCACAACGAAAATTGGCGACAACCCCCATTTGCCCCGCAGGCTCGATGCGCGCATCGATACCCGCTTGCGCCCGAACCGCCGAGTGCATGCCGTCAGCCCCCACCAGTAGTTTGGCGGAAAAACCGCCGCCGCCCGCCAATCGCACCTCGCAATGTTTGCCATGCCAGAGGATTTGGCTTGCGGTTGCCGGACAAAACAAATCGACGTTGGATGAGGAAGACAACATCTCCCACAACGCGGCTCGTATATCGCCTGCGGTAACGATAGAGGCGAGCCGGTCTACTGAAGATTGGTAGGCGGAAAACTCAAGGCGCGATGCGCCATCGTCGCCAAAAATTTGCATGGCACGTACCGGCTGGATGCGCTCGGGGTCGAGTTTTCCCCAAACGCCCAACGCCGTGAGAAATTCCTGGCTGGCTGGCGACAGTGCGTAGACGCGTTTATCCGCGCCATTCGCGCCCAATCCATCGGCTTGCGCTTCGAGTAGCGCCACGCCATAGCCGGTGTGGCGCAAAGCACACGCCAGGCTCGCGCCGACCAGACCTCCACCTACTATCGCGATGTCGTAATGGGTTTGCATCAGAGTCTGATTCATCTACTTGGTTTGGCCACTTGCAAAAGGAAAGTCGCGGTAAATTGAGTGGCGAGCTGACCTGGATACCACTGAGTTTTCAAGTTAATTTGACAATGTCTTGTAACAAAAGGAAAATTCCCGCCCTTTCGGGGCGAATTAGCTCAGCCGGTTAGAGCGACGGAATCATAATCCGCAGGTCGTAGGTTCGAATCCTACATTCGCCACCACAAACAATCCGGATCGGCGCGTAAGTAGGCACTAACCTTCTGGAGACCTTGCCAAATGAAGTCGGGGCTACTCTACCTGATCGGCAGTTGCATCTTGTGTATGTCGATGCTCGCCTTTGGTCAAGTGCGCCCGATCCCCGACGATGTGCAACGCGGTTGGCTGCGGCACATTCAAGGCAATGTGATCTCCATTGATGAGAAGGCCATCCAATTGGCGCCGGGCGGCAACATTCGCAATGAACAGAACTTGATCATAGTTCCCGCCTCGCTTCCAGGTGCCGGTGCTTTGGCCGAGTACCAATTGGACCCGTCAGGACAGGTGAGCCGTGCCTGGCTGCTCACGCCCCAGGAGGCCGCGCGATCACGGCCTCGCCGTTAAGCGCGCAGCAGCGCGTCGCGGAACTCTCATGTCCAAGAAACTCTTTCTTCGCACCTTTGGCTGCCAGATGAATGAGTACGACTCGGAAAAAATGACCGCAGTACTCAATGCAGCAGAAGGCTACGAAACCACCAAGTGCCCTGAAGACGCTGACCTGATCTTGTTCAACACCTGTTCGGTGCGTGAAAAAGCGCAAGAAAAAGTTTTTCATGACCTGGGCCGCGTGCGCGATCTGAAGCTTGCCAATCCTCAACTGCTAATCGGTGTGGGAGGCTGTGTGGCGAGCCAGGAGGGCGCTGCAATCGTAAGCCGCGCGCCGTTTGTCGACGTGGTTTTTGGGCCACAAACCCTGCATCGCCTGCCAGCTTTGCTCGCCGCGCGCCGCGCTACAGGCAAACCGCAAGTCGATATTTCCTTTCCGGAAATCGAAAAGTTCGATCATTTGCCGGCGCCACGCGTCACCCGCGCCTCGGCATTTGTCTCCATCATGGAAGGCTGTAGCAAATATTGCAGCTTCTGCGTGGTGCCCTACACCCGCGGCGAGGAGTTCTCCCGACCGCTAGAGGATGTGCTGGCGGAGATCGCTTCGCTGGCGCTTGGCGGCGTGAAGGAAATCACCCTCCTGGGGCAGAACGTGAACGCTTACCGTGCAGGTTCTGGCGAAGCTGGCGGAGAATGCGATTTCGCCACGCTGCTCGGACATGTCGCGGAGATCCCCGGGGTCGAACGCATTCGTTATACCACCTCACATCCGCGCGAATTCACACAACGCCTGATCGACGCCCATGCAAGCATCGAAAAACTGGCTTTGCATGTGCACCTGCCCATGCAATCGGGGTCGGACCGGGTGCTCGCGGCAATGAAACGCGGCTACACCTCGCTCGAATACAAGTCGATCATTCGTCGGCTACGCGCGGTTCGGCCGGAAATTTCTATTGGCACCGATATCATCGTAGGCTTTCCCGGTGAAACCGAAGAAGACTTCGAGGCGAGCTTACGCATGGTCGATGAGGTGGGTTTCGATGCCTCGTATTCCTTTGTTTATAGCCCGCGTCCCGGCACGCCCGCAGCCAACCTCCAGGATGACACCCCACAGCAGGAAAAGCTCGAACGTCTATATCGGTTGCAGAAAAAGCTGGATGCGCTGGAGATGACTATCAGCGAACGCATGATTGGCACCGAACAAGCGGTTCTCGTTGAGGCGTGCTCGGCCAAAAGTGACCAGGAACTCGCCGGCAAGACCAGCAACAACCGCACCGTTAATTTTCCGGGTGACGCGGCATTGATCGGCGCGTTCGCCAAGGTGCGCATCACGCAAGCAAATCGCCACACGCTTCGTGGCGATTTGTTGACCGAACAGGAAATTGCCGCCGTCTGATGCGAATTTTCTCTTTAGTTACTGTCTTCGTCGGTTTGCTCCAGTCCGGTCAAATTCCGCTTTGCGAAACCTCGTCTCGACACTAAGCGCTCAAATTGTCCGCGTCACCAAATTTCAAGTCCAAACCGCTCGAACTGCGCTTTACGCCGGTCGATAACCTACGCCTTTCTAACCTTTGCGGCGCCCTGGACGAAAACATCCGGCAGATCGAGGCCGCCTTGGATGTGACCATTGCCAGACGCGGCGAAAGATTTTCCCTCCGCGGAGAGCCCTCCGCCACCGAGCGCGCCGCGCAAGCATTGCGCGACTTCTACGAGATATCCGCTCACGGCCTAACCCTGGAAGCCGTACAGCTTGCGCTAGTGGAAAAGCGCGCCAACGGGCCGATTGACGACGGCGATGAACCTACGCTCGCCACGCGCAAACCCGACCTCAAGGGCCGCACGCCCAATCAGCGCGCCTATCTGCGCGACATCATGGCGCACGACATCACCTTCGCCATTGGTCCTGCGGGAACCGGCAAGACCTATCTTGCCGTGGCCTGCGCGGTAGATGCCCTGGAACGCGACATGGTCAAACGCATCGTGCTGGTACGTCCCGCGGTGGAAGCCGGCGAACGCTTAGGCTTCTTGCCTGGGGACTTGGCGCAAAAAGTCGATCCGTACCTGCGCCCGTTGTACGACGCGTTGTACGACCTTTTGGGATTCGACAAAGTGGGCAAGCTTTTCGAGCGCGCCGCCATTGAACTTGCGCCATTGGCCTATATGCGAGGGCGCACGCTTAATCATTCGTTCATCATCCTCGATGAAGCGCAGAACACGACGCCTGAGCAGATGAAAATGTTCCTCACCCGCATTGGCTTTGGCTCCAAAGCGGTAGTCAATGGCGATGTGACACAAGTAGATCTGCCGCGCGGGCACCTGAGCGGTCTAGCCAACGCACGCAAGGTGCTCGCCAATGTTCGCGGCATCGCGTTTTCCACCTTTACCTCGAAAGACGTGGTGCGGCATCCGCTGGTGCAACGTATTGTCGATGCCTACGACGGCGAAACCGAATGAAGCCGGCTGCGCGCAAAAGCCACGAATTGAAGGATAGCGGGGCCTACGGCATCGCCATTCAAATCGCCACTAGGGCAAAAGGCGTACCGCCAAAGTCGATGTTGCAGCGCTGGGCGCTTGCGGCATTACGCTCAAAAGCTGAGGTAACTCTGCGCGTGGTCGGTTTGAACGAAGGGCACGAACTCAACCGCCGCTATCGGCACGGCGACTATGCCACCAATGTACTTTCGTTTAGCTACGAAAATGAGAAATCCACTGGCGAAAAAACCACCCGCAAAAATTTCACTCGTGGTGATGTGGTGTTGTGCGCGCCAGTGGTGTCGCGCGAAGCTCGCCAACAGCAAAAAACCCTGGTCGCCCATTACGCGCATCTGACGGTGCATGGCCTATTGCATTTGCAGGGTTTCGACCATCAGACCCAAGCAGAGGCGCGACTCATGGAGAATCGCGAAATACGCCTACTTCGCGATCTGGGATACGCTAATCCTTATCTATGAATACCCGCCGCCTTTCTTTTAAATCCCCCGCCCAACTACGATGAACGACGGCGACAAACCCTCTCTGTTGGAGCGCTTATCCGCGCTATTGATGCGCGAGCCGCAGGATCGAAAACAGCTATTGGATCTATTACGCTCGGCGCACGAACGCAACCTGCTAGACGCCGACGCCCTTTCCATGACCGAAGGGGTGATGCAGGTATCCGAGATGCACGTGCGCGACATCATGGTGCCTCGGGCGCAAATGGACGTCATCGATATCGCCGAGACACCCGATAAATTCATTCCACTGGTGATCGCGACCGCGCATTCGCGATTCCCCGTGATTGACAAAAACCGCGACAACGTCATTGGCGTGTTGCTTGCCAAGGACCTGTTGCGT
The DNA here is from genome assembly GCA_046153355.1 of Burkholderiales bacterium. Classification (GTDB taxonomy): domain Bacteria; phylum Pseudomonadota; class Gammaproteobacteria; order Burkholderiales; family SG8-39; genus 2-02-FULL-62-17. Next base: position 6,437 of record JBJXEY010000385.1, on the reverse strand, counting down.
TACTACGCCGGCGAGGAAGAATTCAGCGTGCGCGAAATGTTGCGTCCTGCGGTGTTCGTGCCCGAATCCAAGCCGCTGAACGTTTTACTGCGCGATTTTCGCGCCAATCGCAATCACATGGCCATCGTGGTCGACGAATACGGTGGTGTGGCAGGGCTCATCACCATTGAAGATGTACTCGAGCAGATCGTCGGCGATATCGAGGACGAGTACGATTTTGACGAATCCGAGGACAACATCGTTGGCGAAGCGGGCGGACAATTCCGTGTTAAGGCGCAGACCGAAATCGCCGATTTCAACCGCGCATTCGGCACCGCGTTTTCGGATGAAGAATTCGATACTGTTGGCGGATTGCTGATCGACAGCTTTGGCCGACTGCCAAAGCGCGGCGAATCGACCACCCTTGCCGGACTGAGAATTTCCGTACTACGCGCCGACAGCCGCCGGCTGCATCTGCTGTCGGTGCAAAAGCTGCCCGGCCTAAGTTGATCCAGGCTTTCTACGCGAGCGCATTGGCGAGCCGCTCAAAGCGCGCGCTCGTCGCACTAGTTGGCGGTTTGGGGGCGGTAAGCGGGTTCTCCCCCTCAGGTTTGCCCTGGTTGACGCTTGCCTGTCTAGCGTTGTTATTTCTTGTCTGGTTGCGCACGCCAACGCCTCGCGAAGCGGCTCTAAACGGTTTTCTGTTTGGCTTGGGTCTATTTGGCGCGGGGGCATCCTGGGTCTACATAAGCCTGCATGATTTCGGCATGATGCCCGCGCCGCTGGCCGCGGCGGCAACCGCTTTTTTTTGCGTGTATCTCGCTTTGTTCCCAGCGCTGGCCGGATCATTGCAGGCGCGCCTCGATGCGCCATCCTGGATGCAAGCAATTTTCGTCATCCCAGGCTGTTGGGTCATCACGGAATGGATGCGTAGTTGGCTGTTGACGGGGTTTCCCTGGCTGGCAATGGGCTATTCGCAGGTGGACAGCGGATTTTCGGGATACGCGCCCCTGATGGGAATGTACGGCGTATCCCTGTTGATGGCGATGGCCGCCGGTTCAATTGCGGCGGCATTGTTACCCGCCCCCAATGCCGTAAGGGCAAGATTGGTTCTAGTCGCCATCGGCATTTTTGCCGTTGGAGTGATGTTGCGTCTCGTCGACTGGGTCACACCTCATGGCGCCCCCGTGCCGGTGGCGCTGATTCAGGGAAATATTGCCCAAGAGCAAAAGTTCGAACCGCAACAATACTTGGCGACATTGGCAACCTACCAACGACTTATCGAATCCACCAAGGCTCAATTAGTCGTGTTGCCCGAAACCGCCGTGCCGCGTTTTCTGGATCTGGTGGACCCCGATTATCTTGATGGGCTCGCGGCGATCATGCGCCGGCGCGGCGGCGACTTGCTCCTGGGCGCACCATTTCGCACCAGCAATGGCAACTACTACAACGGTGTGGTCAATCTAGGACATTCGGATTTGCAGTTTTATGCCAAGTCTCACTTAGTGCCCCTGGGCGAATTCGTTCCCGCCGAATTTAAATGGATTGTCAGTACGCTACGCATACCTCTATCGGATTTTTCCGCCGGTAAACGCTCCAAACCATTGTTGTCGGCGGGCGAACGCATCGGTATCACGGTGTGTTACGAGGACGCATTTGGCGAGGAACTGATTTCTCAGCTCCCTGAAGCGACATTGCTGGCGAATCTGTCCAACGTCGCTTGGTTCGGCGATTCGCTCGCCCCAGGCCAGCACCTGCAGATTTCCCGCATGCGCTCCATTGAAGCGGGGCGTTACATGTTGCGCGCGACCAATACCGGCGTCACCGCCATCATTGATCAACGTGGCAATGTCGAGGCGCAATTGCCGCTATTTTCCGAAGGCGTGTTGCATGGCAATGCGCAAGCTTTCAGCGGAGCAACACCTTATGTTCGCGTTGGAAATTATCTCTCGCTGGTGTTGTGTTGGTTGTTTCTCCTTGGGGGAATAGCATTGAGCTTACGCAGCCGACACAGCCAAGCAACCGCGCCGCATTAGTCGCAGCCAAAAATTGTCGAGCATTCCTGTCGACAGGCGTTGCAAACGCCGCGAATCCAGAAGTTGAGCACAGCTGTCCGGGGGTCAGCGGCATTGTCACGGTTTTTGCCCACAGGTTTGCCGGTAAAATTGCGACCTTAATACTCACGCCCCGCGCGAAGCATTCCATGGCAACTTTCCAAGAACTCATCCTCAACTTGCAGCAATACTGGGCAGGTAAGGGCTGCGCACTGTTGCAACCCTACGATTTGGAAGTCGGCGCGGGGACTTCGCATACCGCTACTTTTTTGCGCGCCATTGGTCCCGAACCATGGCACGCCGCCTATGTGCAACCTTCGCGGCGTCCCAAGGACGGCCGCTATGGAGAAAACCCCAATCGCATGCAGCACTACTACCAATTCCAGGTGGTGCTCAAGCCTTCGCCACCGGAAATCCTCGATCTTTATATTGAGTCGCTTAAAGCCATCGGCATCGACCCTGGCGAACACGATATTCGTTTCGTGGAGGATGACTGGGAGAATCCCACGCTTGGCGCCTGGGGTCTGGGATGGGAGGTTTGGCTCGATGGCATGGAAATCACCCAATTTACCTACTTTCAACAAGTGGGGGGCCTGGATTGCAAGCCCATCATGGGAGAAATTACCTATGGCCTGGAACGCTTGGCGATGTATTTGCAAGGCGTAGAAAACGTATTCGACTTGGTATGGACCGCAGGCCTCAAATACGGCGATGTCTACCGCCAAAACGAAGTGGAGCAGTCGACCTACAACTTCGAGCAATCGGATGTAGCGATGCTGTTTCGCCATTTCGCCGACCATGAGCTCGATGCCAAACGGCTGATGTCGGCGCGCTTGGCGCTGCCGGCCTACGAGAAAGTGCTCAAGGCTGCGCACACCTTCAACTTGCTCGATGCCCGTGGTGCGATTTCGGTGACCGAGCGTGCCGCCTATATCGGCAGAATTCGCAATCTTGCCAAGAGCGTTTCGCAGTCCTACCTTGATTCCAGAATTCGCGATGGGTTTCCGCTGTGCGCGCCAGAGCAGCTGCGCGCCTTGGGCATAAACGCAGAGGCGCTACGCGCATCACTGGTGGAACGGGAAACGGCATGAGCGGCGCCAGCACCCAAGCCAATTTATTGGTCGAGCTATTCACCGAGGAACTGCCCCCCAAGGCATTAGGGCAACTGAGCGAAAGTTTTGCCCAGAGCATTGTCGAGTCGCTTACCAACGCCGGCTTGGTGGAACGCGATGGTCTTGAATTTCGTCGCTACGCCACCCCTCGGCGCCTGGCGGTATGGGTTCGCGACGTGCGCTCGATTGCGCCGGACCGTATCGAATCGAAGAAGCTGATGCCCGCCAAGGTCGCCTACGACACCGAGGGCAAGCCCAGCGCGGCGCTGGGCAAACGACTGGAAAAGGAATCCGCCACCGAGAGCCAACTCGAACGCAAGACCGAGGCGGGAACGCAATATGTTTTTCTCAATAGAAATTTGCCTGGCGCGATGCTCGCCGCGGGATTGCAAAACGCAATGGAGCAGGCGATTGAAAAATTGCCCATTCCAAAACTGATGAGCTATCAATTGGCCGATGGAACGAGCACGGTCAAATTTGTGCGTCCGGTGCATGGCTTGGTCGCGTTACACGGCCAAACCGTGCTGCCAATAGCTGCATTTGGCCTTTCGGCCAGCCGGGTGACCCACGGCCATCGATTTCAAGGCCAAAAGAACATTGAACTTGCTTCAGCCGACGATTACGCGCGTCAGTTGCTAGACCAAGGCGGCGTCATGGCAGCGTTCGAATCGCGTCGCGCCGAAATCGATAAACAATTGCGCGATAACGCCGCGCGCCTGCAAGCCTCGCTTGGCAAAGAAGAGTTTGTTGCGCCGCTTCTTGACGAGGTATGCGCCTTGGTCGAGAACCCAAGCGTTTACGTGGGTAGCTTCGAGCATGAGTTCCTGACGGTGCCGCAGGAGTGTCTGGTGCTCACCATGCGCACCAATCAGAAATATTTTCCCTTGTTCGACACCTCGGGAAAGTTGATCAATAAATTTCTCATCGTCAGCAATATGCGTCTCGCCGATCCACGCAATATCGTCGAGGGCAATCAACGCGTGGTGCGCCCGCGCCTCGCGGATGCGCGGTTTTTCTTCGACACCGACAAAAAGGTTCGCCTAGAGAACCGTGTTCGTGATCTGGCTCGTGTCATCTATCACAACAAATTGGGCACGCAATTGGAGCGCAGCGAACGGGTGATGACGCTCACCGGCCAGGTCGCGCGCGCCATTGGCGCCGATCCCTTGCTGGCCGAGCGCGCCGCCTGGCTCGCCAAGGCGGATCTGCTCACCAACATGGTGGGCGAATTTCCCGAGCTGCAAGGCATCATGGGGCGCTACTACGCAATTGCCGATGGCGAACACGCCAACGTAGCGCTGGCCATCGAGCAGCATTACCAGCCGCGTTTTGCCGGCGATGCGCTGCCGGAAAATGGCGTGGGCGCGGCGCTGGCGCTGGCCGATAAACTGGAGACGCTGGCCGGTTTATTCGGCATCGGCCAACTGCCCACCGGTGATAAAGATCCCTATGCGCTCAGACGTCATGCCTTGGGGGTCATTCGCATTCTGATCGAAGGAAAATTAAGCGTTTCACTTGCCGATCTGATCGGGTTCGCTTTCGCCGCTCATCCCAACGGAAAACTTACCGACACCAGAGCGGAGCTCCAACTGTTTGTGCACGAAAGGCTGCGTGGTTATCTTCGTGAGTCAGGCTATAGCGCCAATGAGGTCGAATCGGTGTTGTCCACCGCGCCAACGCTGCTTTGGCAAATTCCGCGTCAATTGGAGGCAGTGCGCGCTTTTGCGGAATTACCCGAGGCAGCAAGCCTCGCTGCGGCCAATAAGCGCGTGGCGAATATTCTCAAACAGGCCGAGAGCAAAGGCGAGCTTGTCACCACCACCAACATTGACCTCATGAGCGATGCGGCGGAACGCGCGTTGTTCGAAGTCTTGGGCAACACATCGAAGCTCGCAACGCCCTTATTCGAGGCTGGAGATTTCACCGGATATCTCAAGGCATTCGCGGTGCTCAAAGCGCCCGTGGATGCGTTTTTCGATTCCGTCATGGTCATGTCCGATGACGACAATACGCGCCGCAATCGCCTCGCCCTGTTACGCGGTCTGCGCGAGGAAATGAATCGCGTCGCCGATATCGCCAAACTTGCCGCATGAAACTATTGATTCTCGATCGCGACGGCGTGATCAATCACGATAGCGACCACTACATTAAAAGCCCCGACGAATGGCGCCCGGTGCCGGGAAGTATGGAAGCCATAGCATTGCTCACGCAATCGGGTTGGCGCATCGCGGTCGCCACCAATCAGTCGGGCATTTCGCGAGGTTTATTCAGCGCCGAAACCTTGAACGCGATTCACGCCAAAATGCACAAGGCGGTAACGTTATCCGGCGGGCGAATCGAGGCGGTGTTCTACTGCCCGGACAGCGCGGAGTCGAATTCGCCTTGCCGAAAGCCCAATCCGGGCATGCTGCACGCGATAGCGGAACGCTTCAATACGCCGCTCGCGGCGGTCCCGATGGTCGGCGACAGCCTTCGCGATTTGCAGGCGGCCAGCACGGCGGGCGCGAAACCGTTCCTGGTTCTATCCGGTAAGGGCCGCAAAACTCGTAAGCAAGGTGGACTGCCCGAGGGCACGCGTATTTTTCGCGATCTCGCCGCGGTTGCGCGCGAGCTTTTGCACTAAGAGACACGCCGAGCAATCGATGCAACACGACTACAACACTGACGATGCGAATTCTTCGATAAGCTTTTTAAAAATAAAAACCACGCGTTGAATCCTTTGAGCGCTTACCGTGATCAGCCATTTGCAAACTTGCTGCGCTCGGTGCTATTCGCGCTCGCTTTGGTTGCGTTAACCCCCCCCTATTCCTTTATCGCCCTAACCACCGTGGTACTGCCACCCAAGGTTCGATGGCGAATCATCGCCGGATGGTCGCATTGCGTCATTGGTCTGGCACGTGTGATATTGGGGGTGAACTATCGTGTGTTAGGCGCGGAGCACCTGGGTGCGCGTCCGGCAATCATTTTGTCGAAACACCAATCGGCGTGGGAAACGTTGGCGTTTCAGTTGATCTTTCCCCCGCAGGTTCATGTGCTGAAAAAGGAATTGTTGTGGATTCCTTTTTTCGGCTGGGGCTTGGCACTAATGAGTCCTATCGCCATCGATCGGGGGCGCGGCGTGCGCTCGCTCAAACAAATGGCGGTCAAAGGTGCGGCGCGCCTCGCGCAAGGATTCTGGATTGTGGTTTTTCCAGAAGGCACACGAGTAGCACCAGGCAGCGTCGGTACCTACCACCTGGGCGGCGCCTGGCTCGCAGTACGCACTGGGGCAGACGTGATACCGGTTGCCCAT
>JBJXEY010000384.1:0-2737 GCA_046153355.1 Burkholderiales bacterium | reverse complement strand
TGCAGTACTTCAATCTGTCCATTGGCAATCGCGATTTTGTATCCGTTGAAGTGACAATTCCGGCGTTTGACTCTCTGTCCTTCCAGGACGGCACAAGTCTTACCTTCGATGGGTTACTGCGCCGGCGATTCTTCGAAACTCAGTTTCTGCAAGGAGGAGCGGGTGACGATACGCTGGTCGGATACGCCGGAGATGATTTTCTCAATGGCAACGGAGGTAGCGACACGTTGCGCGGGTATTACGGCAACGATACCTTGAGTGGTGGCACCGGAAATGACCTGCTTGATGGCGGTAAAGGAAATGACATTCTCCAGGGGCAAGCCGGAGAGGACGTTTACGTTTTTGAGAGTGCCCAGGGCTTCGATTTGATTGCCGATTTCGCGAACACTGAAGAGAACATAAACGTGATTCGCTGGGGCGAGGACGTGACGCCAGCGGATGTGGTGGTGGGTCGCAACGACGATGTTCTGGGAGGCAGCCTTAGTTATGACGGTCTCAGTCTCATCTTGAACGGCGGCACCGATCAGGTCGTAGTGGGAAACTGGTTCGTTGACGGATTCAACAAATTCATACGTATCGAATTCAGTGACGGAACGCAGTGGGGAGAGGCGGAGCTTCGCGAGAAACTGTCCGTTTCTACGGAGGGCAGGGACTATCTCGTCGGCACGTCAAACCATGACATTCTGGACGGTTTGGACGGTGACGATAATATCTGGGGAGATGCGGGAAATGACACGCTTCTTGGCCGAGGGGGAAACGACCACATCAGGGGCGGAGGCGGGGACGATTTCCTTTCGGGCGGCACAGGAAACGACACCCTGGTAGGTAAAGGAGGAAATGACGTTTACTGGTTTGACGTGGGATTCGGGAAAGACATCGTAAATGACTTTGACGAAGATCCTGAGGGATTGTACGGAACACACGATGTCGTTCGCTTCGCACCCGGAATCGCACCGCAAGACGTGACACTCATCCGAGACCCGGATACTTACATTACCCTGAGCATCAATAACGGGTCGGATCGTATTTTTCTTCCGGCTGAGTTCGTGAGCGAGCAAGGAAGAATCGAGTGGGTCGAATTCGCCGACGGTACTGTGTGGGACGAAACGGATCTTTTTCAATTCTTGTTTCCCAGCCACGATTTTCTTTTGGGGAGTGAATTGAGCGATGCGATCGACGGTCTGGGCGGCAACGACGCTCTGGCGGGACTTGGCGGCGACGATACGTTGATTGGCGGGTGGGGCAACGACCTTCTCTTCGGAGGACCGGGTAACGACATATTGTTCGGTTATACGGGCAACGACATTCTCGACGGGGGCGCGGGGAACGATACGCTCTACGGAGGCACCGGCGTCAACAGCGGGACCGGCAATGATACTTATCTGTTTGGCCGGGGCTACAGCATGGACACCATTTATGATTATTTCGCGGCCGGCGCCAATGTCGACACGATCCGGATGACGGCAGGCGTTCTGCCCGAAGACGTGAAGGTTACGCGTTCAACAACCAACAATGCGGATCTCGCGGTGAGAATTGACGGAACCGCAGATGAACTCGTCGTCAAGAACTGGTTTGTTGGTGATGCGTACAAGATTGAACAGATCGGATTCGAGAACGGCACCATGTGGGACGTGGCGACTATCGAGTCGCTGGCAAGCCGGGCTTCCAATCAGCCGCCATTTGTAGCCCAACCCATTGCCGACCAGGATGCAGTTGAAGGTGCGACATTCAGTTTTATATTGTCAGCCAACATCTTCGCCGATTTTGATGTGGGGGACACGCTCACCTACAGCACTACGCAGGCAGATGACATCGGGTTGCCCACCTGGCTGGTCTTCGACGCTGCCACGCGCACCTTCAGCGGCACGCCACACAACGGCGATGTGGGCACGGTCAGCGTCAAGGTCACGGCGACCGATGCTTCGCTGGCCTCCGTCTCGGACAATTTCAACATCACGGTGGCCAATACCAACGATGCGCCCCAAGCCATGGCCGATGCCGTCTCCGCCACAGAAGGAGCATCGACCGGCAATCTGGTGCAGTCGCTGTTGACCAACGACATTGATCCCGACGTGGGCGATACCCGGCGTATCAGTGCAGTGGATACGACGCTAACTGCCGGCATGGTGAGCTTCGATGCGCTGAACCAAACGCTTGTCTACACCGCCGATGCGGCCAGTCAGAACGCGCTGGGCGCCGGAATGATCGCCACCGATCAATTTGCCTATACCCTCATCGATGGCGAGGGGCTTGGCTCGATTACCACGGTCACGGTGACGATAATGGGTTTGAACGATTCCCCGGAGAATCTGACTCTCAGCGCCAATAGCGTGGCAGAGAATGCCCCGAACGCCCAGATCGGCACCCTGGCCGCCGCCGACCCCGATACCGGCGACGCCCTCACTTTCGAAATTCTTCCAGGCCTCGATAGTGCCCAGTTTGCGATCTTGGGCAACACGCTCCAGGTCGGCGCGACGGGGCTGGACTTCGAAGCCGGCGCCACGCGAAACATCACCGTGCGCGCCACGGATTCCGGCGGCCTGCGAGTCGAGCGCACTCTCACCATCGATGTATCAAACGTCAACGAAGCGCCGGTTCTGGTCAACGCGATCGCCGACCGCAGCGCTGCCGAAGATTCGGTATTCAGCTTCCAGGTGCCAGGCAATGCCATCTTGGACCCCGATGCCGGTTCCGCGCTGACTTACAGTGCCACGCTTGCCGACGGCTCACCTCTGCC
>JBJXEY010000383.1:0-6239 GCA_046153355.1 Burkholderiales bacterium | reverse complement strand
CGCACCACCCGATTGCGGCCTTGTTGCTTGGCCTGATACATGGCGCGGTCGGCGCGGGCGGTAATCGCGTCGATGTTACTGCCATCCTCTGGATAACCGGCGATACCAATACTCACCGTACAGGTCACCAGCTTGCCGGTGCCCACGTCCACCGGCGTCGAAGCCATCGCATCGCGAATTCGTTCGGCCACGATTGTCGCCCCCTCGGGCGGGGTTTCCGATAGAAATACGATGAATTCATCGCCACCATAACGCGCCGGCACATCGTTATCGCGCAACTCGTTGCGAATCGCCCTCGCGAGGTGTTTCAGCAAGCGATTGCCGGCTTCGTGCCCATGGGTGTCATTGACGGTTTTGAGATTGTCCGAATCGATCATCAAAATACTGGCGGCACGGTTGTAGCGCACCGACTGTGCCAGCAACCGGTTGGCTGTGATCGCCAAGCCGCGCAGGTTGAATAGACCGGTGAGCTCATCCACTTCGGCGAGCACCTTGGCGCGATTCAGGCCATAACGTATATCAGCCGAAAACATGGTGAGTATGTAGCCCACCAGTAGCACCGGCGCAATCTGGGCGATGAATCCGCCATAGAAGGCGAAGGAAAAAAACATCTCCGTCGAAATACCCCCGCCAAGAAACAAATAACACGCGGCAATCAGGCCAATTTCAATCAACGTAGTGATTTTGCTCAAGGTGAGCGCGGCAGTAATCACCGGCAACAAATAAGTGTTTAACAAGGGGCTCGCCAGCCCGCCGGTGTACGACACCACCCAGGTAATGAAGGCAATCATCACCCAGGTTTCGATGGCGATTTTCCAGCGGGTTTCGCGTTTATAGAAATTCGCATAACGAAAGCCCATCACGAAGCCGGCGTAAATCAACAGGCCCGCGGCCAGTGCGGCGTTAATTTCGCCATCCGAAGTAGTGCGCGCGAACACCAGAAACAACAGCACCAGCGCCAACAGTAGCCAATGAATTTCGGCCACGGTGCGGGTAATGCCGCGCAACTCCTCCTGCTCAATACTGGGCAGGGCCTCAACGCGCGCGAAGGGGGAGATTTCCATGCTTTATGCCTATCAACTATTCATGGCGACTCGCCAAGTCGCGGTAGTGGCGATCAATCAAGCAGCCTTGGCCAACTCCGCTTGCATGACCTTCTCGAATTCCAAGGCCTTGGCCACCGCGGGTCGTTTTTGCATGCGCTCATAGTGCGCGACGCAATTTTTGTATTTGGAGAAATCCAGCCCAAACTGGGTCGCGCGCCGCCAGCACCACATGAAATGCGAATCCGCCGCGCACCATTTACCGAAGAAATACTCCTTGCCCGCCAACATTTCGTCGGCCACTTCGAACACGTGATCGAGCTCCTTGGCCGCCATCCGTTTGGTGCCTTCCTCCGACCCGGGCGTATCGCAAAATTTCAGCGGCGAATTGATGCGTGACAAGTTCGGATGAATGCCCGAGGCGCACCAAGCCATGAGCGAGATCGCCTTGATTTCGGTTTCCGAATCCGAAGGGAGTATCCCGGCATTGGGAAAAGCGCGTGTCATCCACAAGGCCATGGCCACGTTCTCGGTGAGCGGTTTGCCATCGATGACCAGCACCGGCACCTTGTGCTTAGGGTTCATCTTTAGATATTCAGGCGACATTTGCTCTTGTTTTCGCATATTCACCGGTTTCACCTCGAAATCGGCGCCGGATTCGTTAAGGGAAATCAACGGCACCAGGCTGCAGGCGATGGGCGCGTAGTAGAGCGTGACTTTCATTTTCTGCCTCGTGAAATGTTCTGTTGAACGACTTGTTAGTTGGTCGATTGACCTTGTTTTGTTGCTTCAATTCAAAGCGGACCGCAACGTTGCCGACTGCTACTATTGTGCAACAGAACTTCATAAAACGCCTTTTTTCTCCAATGCCAAACACATGACTTCGAATCGATCACTAAGTAGTTTTACGCGTCGCGAACAACGCTTTTTTGCTGTGGCGGTGAATATTGCCATGGCACTTATCATCCCCTTCAACGCCAGCGGACAAACTTATCCGAACAAACCAATTCGGGTGATCTTGCCGCAACCGGCGGGTCAAGGGCCTTCGGATGTTTCCACAAGGCTAATCGCGCAAGCGGTAAGCACTTCGATTGGCCAGCCGTTGATAGTTGAAAATCGTCCCGGTGCCGCAGGCGCCATTGGGCTTGAGGCCTGCGCGCGCGCCGCACCCGATGGCTATACCGTGTGCGTAACCAGCGCCAATGTCATGCTGCTCACGCCCCATTTGGTGGCCAAGCTTGCCTACGACGCGCAAAAAGCCTTCGTGCCAGTGATCACCATGGGCGCTTTCAGCTCGGCGCTGGTCGCCAACCCAGGGTTGGCGGCCAATAGCGTGCGCGAAATGTTTGATCTCGCGCGCGCTAAACCCGGCGCCTTGACCTTGGGAACCTTCGGCATCACCAACCTTTATCTGCCCTGGCTGAAACGCGAGAAAAACGTGGTGCTCTACGACATTCCCTATAAGACCGCTGCGCAAACCTTGGCTGGCGCGATCTCGGGCGACTTGCATCTGGCGATATTTTCGGTGGGCGGCGTGGCGCCCATGGCCAAATCGGGCAAGGTGAGGGCGCTGGCCGTGTCCGGGGACCGGCGCTCACCTTATCTGCCTGAGGTACCCACCTTCCGCGAGGCGGGCATTGAATTGGATATCCCCAATTGGTTTGGCGTATTCGCGCCAACCGGCATCCCTAACGAAGCTGTAACGCGCTTAAACAGCGAAATAAACAAAGTCCTGGCCGACGCAAAAATTCGTGATCAGTTACTGGAACGCGCCGGCATGGATGCCACCGGCGGCACTACCGCGCAATTCGCGGCGTTAGTCGCGAAGGATCGAGAGTTATTTGCTTCGCTCGTCAAGGCAGCGGGTATAAAGCCGGAGTAGTGGTGGCGCAATAACTATCGCCGGATAGAAGCGGCAAACTCAAAAATTAGTGATCCAACAAAAAGTCATACATGAAAAAAGCCATCGTCTTACTTGCCCATGGCGCGCGCGACCCCGAATGGGCACGGCCCATCGAAGCCATGGCAGCGCGCCTGCGCAATTTGTTGCCCGATACGCGTGTGGCCTTGGCGTTTCTCGAATTGATGGCGCCGGATATCGAAACTGCCATGGATATGATCGTCAAGGAAGATGCCCGCCAGATTCGCGTGGTGCCGGTGTTTCTCGCGCAGGGCGGGCACGTTAAGCGCGACTTACCAACGAAGGTCGAGGCCCTACGAACTAAGTTCGCATCAAGTCATCCCGATCTCACCATTGAGCTTGAACCCGCCATCGGCGAACAAGGCGAAGTGATCGATGCCATCGCGCGAAGCGTCGCGCGTATCGCGGGGAAGTCCTGAAACGCTTGCAGCTTCACGGACGTTCTAGAAATTTTCTGAAGGACGTTCTAGATATTTTCTACAAATTATATTTCACCAAGCAGCACCAACGCGGTCCAGACAACATTTTTCATTTAAATATTGGATACTTATTTCATCCCCTCCGCGCATAAAGCCGCCACAAGCCGCGCAAAATCCCCTGGATCGTTATAAACCTGCGCCGATAAACGCAGACAAAGCATTTCATCAACAAGCAGGATGGGGATCTCGATTCCGTGTCGATCAATAAGCCTGTCATGTAAGTGCGTGGCTCGCGCCGCGCTCCCCGCCCCAAGCCGGGGTAAAGTCAACGCGGCCATTGAGGCGAACATCGCGGCCGGCGCGAGGTGTCCTGCCCCCACTTCTTTCTCCAAAAATGTTGTCGCGGTACGCGCGCTATCGATCATGTATTGGCGAGCAGCTGCCACGCCCAGACTTTCGAAAAAACGAATCGCAGCGGGTACACACAACCAGGGGCTGGGGTCGCGCGTGCCAGCCCAGTCGAACTCGGCGGCAAAGCCCTTTGCCCAATTCATGGAGATCACCGCGGGATGTGACTGCACCAATCGGTGGCGGGCGCTCCACAAAAAGGCGCTGCCCTTGGGTGCGTACAGCCATTTGTGACAATTGCCGGCGTACCAATCGGCGCCCAATTCGTCGAGATCCAAATCCAGCATACCGGGCGCGTGCGCGCCATCCACCAGTACCGGCACGCCTCGCTGTCGGCACAGGGCAACAATACGCGCCACTGGAAGCACGGCCGCCAATGGCGACGACACATGATCGACAATCACCAGGCGCGTCGATGAATTCATTGCCTCGTCAAACGCCGCGAGCACCGCGTCTTCCCCTTGAATTGGAATCGCGAAGCGCGCCTCCTTCACGCGCACCCCAAATCGCTCGGCAACCGCGTTGGCCGCGCCACGCACACCAGGGTAGACCTGCCGGCATACCACCACCTCGTCCCCCGCGTGCCAATCGATCCAGCGCAGCACAGCATTGACTGCGCTGGTCGCGTTATCCACGAACCCGATTTGCTCACCGCGCGTGCCGAGAAACGCGGCCAACGAATCGGCCGCCCGACGCAACGCACCCGGCAATTCGCGCGTCATGAAGTGCACCGGCTGGCGCTCCATCCGAGCGCGCCACTCGTTTTGTTCCGCCAGCACCGCAATCGGCGTGGCGCCAAAGGAACCGTGATTGAGAAACGTAACCTCGGGGTCGAGCGACCACAAAGATCGCAATGCGTGGCCAAACGCAGGAGCGGGATGGGGATTGTTCGAATCGGTCATGAGTTGATTATGTCAAACCGTTCGCGCGGGGACCTGGCGACCCGCAATTGACCGCGCCGCCATCAGTTGGCATGAATGTTGCACATGCATTGGCATGGATAACCCGCTATCTCGAGGCATTGCAATCCTCCTCACCGATTCGCCGCAACGTGCAGCGATGATGCGGGCCGCGCTGGAGGCGGCCGGATATCGTGTCGCTGCGGTTATTGCATCCATCGATAATTTGCGCAACGAATTGATGCGAACCGAACCACACGTCACCGTCATTGATACCGATGCACCGACCCCTGCGTTTTTGGAGCAATTGGCTTCGATCAACCACGATTGGCCGCGGCCCATGGTGATGTTTTCCAGCGATGGCAAAGCTGAAGTTATTCGGCAGGTGGTCGCTGCGGGCGTGTCCTCTTATATTGTGGACGGTTGGGACGCCAGCCGGATGCCCGGCATTCTCGATGTCGCGATAGCACGCTTCGAGGCGCAGCAACGGTTGCTTGCCGAACTGGCTTTGGCCAATTTGAAGCTGTCGGAGCGCAAGCTCGTTGATCGCGCCAAAGGCATCCTCATGAAAAGCCGCGCCCTTTCCGAGGACGAGGCCTATCACGCGCTTCGTAAGCTGGCCATGACGCACAACAAACGCATTGGCGAAGCGGCGCAAATGCTCATCGATGTCGAAGGATTGATGAGCTGATTTGGCCGTGCCCATTTTTATGCGGCGACTTTTTCGATTCACCACACACGCGCCGCCAGATAGTGCATTGGCAACCCATGTTGCACTGCAACCGTGCGATCGCCTGCAATGTGCGCGAACAACCTCATTACCCTGATCGGAGTAGTCAATTCATTGAATTGGTTGAGTTTTACCTCTGCATGAATGGACTATTCGCGCCCTGGCACGGGTGTTGCAATAGCACCAATATGACCCAACGAAGGGTCAATCGTGAACATAGGCGTTCACCACAACCACGACTCGAACTCGACAGTCGACCGCGGTTGATGGGTGGACGCCTTTTTTATTTTTGTCGTGGAGAAAGCAATGAACAATTCGAACTTGCCTGAAATAAACATCGACAAAACACCTATCGATGACAAAACCGAAGCTACCCCAGGGCTGCCACGGCGCGCTTTTCTAAAGCAAACCGGCGTCATCGCCGCGGCGGCAGGAATCGCCAGTTTCATCCCCGATCCGCTGCGCCACGCAGTGTGGGCCGCGGGCTCCGATGCGCCCGAATTAAAAGAAGTCAAAGTTGGCTTCATTCCTCTGACCGATTGCTCCTCGGTGGTCATGGCCTCGGTGATGGAGTTCGACAAGAAATACGGTATCAAAATCGTGCCCACTAAAGAGGCATCCTGGGCGGGCGTGCGCGATAAATTGGTGAATGGCGAGCTGCACGCGGCGCACGTGTTATGGGGCCTCATTTATGGCGTGCACACCGGCGTCGGTGGTCCTAAAAAGGACATGGCCATTTTGATGAACCTCAATCACAACGGTCAGGCCATCACCCTGTCGCGCGCCCTCTATGACAAGGGCGTCAAGGACGGCGCCAGC
>JBJXEY010000376.1:0-13809 GCA_046153355.1 Burkholderiales bacterium | reverse complement strand
TCGCCATCTTGACTAAGGTTGGTTGGAGATTCGTTCATTCGGCTTATATTACTGAGCTTTTCGAAAACTCGATGAGGAAATTCGATGAAATCTATGTTGCTTGGGATGGCAGTGGCAATGAGCGTTGTCGTATCGTCGCCAGGCGCGCAAGACTATCCCAACAAACCCATTCGCCTGGTGATACCCAATTCACCCGGCGGCGCGCTCGATGTGGCGGCGCGCTTGACGCAACCGCGCATGATGGAAATTCTCGGCCAGTCCATCGTGCTCGATTATCGCGTTGCCGCCGGCGGCGTGGTGGGCACCAATCAGGTGGCGCAATCGCCGGCGGACGGCTACACGCTCATCATGGTGTTCGATAGTTTCGTCTCGAACCCGTATCTGTTTAAAGACGTTCAATACGACCCGGTGAAGGACTTCGCGCCCATCAGCCAGGTGGTCAATGGCATTCAAGTGCTGGCGGCGTTCCCTGGCGCGGGGGCGAAGAATTTTGCCGAGTTCATGCAGATGGCGAAAACCAAAGGCAACGCACTCGATTTCGCCAGCGCTGGCCCCGGGACATCAAGCCGCTTCACCATCGAATTTTTTAAACAAACCACTGGTATTGACGCCACCTTGATTCACTACAAAGGCGGCGGACCGCTGGTAACGGCGCTGATGGGCGGGCAGGTGCCGGTCACCATCATGACCATGGGTGTGCTGATGGCGCAGTTGAAGTCGGGCAAGGTTTTGCCATTGGCAGTGACTTCCTCGAAGCGGGCCAAGCTACTACCAGATGTTCCTACGGTCGCTGAGACCTATCCCGGATTCGAAGCGCAATCGTGGCTGGGCCTGCTCGCGCCGGCGGGCACGCCGCGCGGCATCGTCGAACGCTTGCATGGCGCGATGGTGAAGACACTGGCCACCCCCGATGTCCGCGAGAAATTCGAATCGCAAGCCTACGAGCTTGTTGGCGGCACACCCGAAGCCTTTGCCACGCTGATCAGGAACGAATCGAGCAAACTGGGTCGCTTAATCAAGGAGCGCGGCATCAAGCTCGACTGATGCGGGAAACCGGGGACGTACCCCTATTTCCGCCAATATATACCAAATACAAATTAAAAATGGCTGGTTAAAAGCGTGACATAAGGCGACATATTTATAAATCTTGGAGAATTACAATGGAACACAGCACTACCTTTCGCTCGGGCGAGCTCACACTCGCAGGTGTCATCCACACCCCCGACGATCAAAAAGCCGGCGAGAAGCGCCCGGCCATCATGGTGTTGCACGGCTTTGGCAACAACAAGGATTCGGCCAATTCGATCAACCCCTGCAATCTGCTTACCCGCATGGGCTATGTGACGTTCCGTTTCGACTTTCGTGGCTGCGGCAAGAGCGAAGGTGAATCGGGCATGGTGATTCCGCTCGAACAAGTGGAAGACATTCGGGCGGCGGTGACATTCCTGGAGACGCGGCCCGAAGTGGATGCGAAGCGCATCGGCGTGGTGGGCTCGTCGTTCGGCGCGGCCGTTGCGATCTATGCTGGTGGCGTCGACAAGCGCCTCGCCTGTGTGATTTCCTCCGGTGGCTGGGGCCACGGGCAGGAAAAGTTTCGCAAGCAACATCCGACGAAGGAGGGCTGGGCGAAGTTCTCGGCAATGCTGGAAGAGGGCCGGCGCCATCGCGCGCGCACGGGTAAATCCTTGATGGTGGATCGCTACGACATCGTGCCCATTCCCGATCATCTGCGTAACCATCTCAACCCCACAGCGCACTACAAGTTCCCCGCCGAAGTGGCGCAGGCCATGTACAACTTCAATGCCGAGGATGTGGTGGCGGATATCGCGCCGCGGCCTTTGTTACTTTTGCATAGCTCAACTGACTCGGTGACGCCCACCGAGCAGTCGCTGCGTTTGTTCGAGCGCGCCGGCAAGCCCTGCGATCTGCACCTCTTCGCCGAGACCGATCACTTCATGTTTCATGAGAACAATGTGCGCGTGATGGCAGTGCTGCGCCCGTGGTTGGAAGAGTTTTTCCCGGTCAAGGCGAAATAGATGGCGACGAAGTCTGGCGTACGCGTTGGCGACTACCGCCAGCTCGAGTCATTCGCCGCCGCGTTATTCATCGCTAAGGGCATGCGCGCGGATGACGCGGCCACGCTGGCTCGCGTGCTGGTGTGGGCGGATTTGCGCGGCACCGCGTCGCATGGTGTGTCGCGCGTACAACGTTATATGGAGATGGTCGCCGCTGGCGAGTTGGATACGCAAGCACGCGTGGCCATCGAAGAGAAGGGCGCATCGCTGTTGCTGATGCGGGCCTCGCGAGCCGCCGGCCCCATCTCAATGACTGCGATGGCCGAAGCGGCGGCAGAGCGTGCCGACAAAACCGGTTCCTGCATCGGTATTGTTTCTCTGACGACCCACACTGGCGCCATCGGCGTCTATGCCGAGTGGCTGGCCAAACGCGGCTTCGCCTCGATCATCGCCGCCTCCGGCCCGCCGATGATGGCCTATCACGGCGCGCGCGTGCCCAGCCTGTCGACGAGCCCGATTGCCATGGGCGTGCCGCGCGGTGATTCGCCTTTAATACTCGACATGGCCACCAGCGTGGTGCCGATGCAACGCCTGCTGCAAGCGAAGAAAGGCGAAACCGAACTCGAACCCGGTTGGGCCTTGGATAAAAATGGCGACCCCACCACCGATGCGGCAGCGGCCAAAGTTGCCATGCCATTGGGCGGCCCGAAAGGCTCGGGTCTTTCTCTGATGATCGAATGTTTGACCGGCTTGATGGCCGGCACACCCATCCTCGCCGCGACCATTGGCCCCTCCGGTGACGGCCGGCACCGGCAAAACGCCTTGATGGTCGTCATCAAGGTCGCGGCGCTGTGCGACCCCGCCGATTACGCGCGCGACATCGAGAAACTGTCTGGCGCCATCAAAGGCTTGAAACCACGCACCGGCTTCGATGAAATCCTGCTGCCCGGCGAGCGCGGCGCGCGCGCGTCGGCGAAGAATCGCAAAGAGGGCGTGCCGGTGTCGGCGGCGGCATGGCGATACCTTGAGGAGTTGGCGCCATCTTTAGGCGTCGAATTGCCGCCAGTCACCTAGATTCCGACCGCCAACCGTTACGGTCAAAGTGTTGAAGACCCAATACTGGCGTGCCTTCTCAGGCATTGTTGCTTGGTGAAACCGCATCAAAATAGGCCGTATAACGTTTGTTATAATCAACAAAATCCCCGCTTTGGAGAAGGCATGGCCTCCGTAAAAGTCACCACCATAGGAAATTCCGCCGGTGTCATTTTGCCGCGAGAGGTGTTGGCCCGGCTTCGCGTCGAGAAGGGCGATACCTTGTACGTCACTGAGACACCCAAGGGCATCGAGCTATCGCCCTACCAGCCCGATTTCGCGGCGCAGATGGACGCGGCCGAATCCATCATGCGCGAGAACCGCGACGTACTGAGGAAATTGGCGCAGTAACGTGGTCGAGCCGATCTGGGTGTTGGATGAAGTTGTTCCGGCGATCCACCAACGTCAACTTGCCGAACATGGCGGCAACGAAGGCATTCGCGATGCAGGTTTGCTTGCGTCCGCGCTATCCCGGCCCAAACATCAATTCGCTTACGGTGGCGACGCCGTATCAATTTTCAGCTTAGCCGCAGCGTATGCGTTCGGGCTGGCACGCAATCATCCGTTCCTCGATGGCAACAAGCGCACCGCTTTCGTGGTGTCGCTTTTGTTTCTGCACATCAACGGATACAAACTTGTGGTCTCGCAGGAAGAGAAATACCAGACATACCTGTCTCTCGCGGCGGGGACGCTCGAGGAGACCGCGCTTGCCGATTGGATAGCGCGCTACAGCGTGCCGATTGAACCTGAACACCCATGAACGAACGTTTCGAACGCGCTATAGCTTTGATCGACGCCGCTAACGCCGAAGATCCACGTTCGGATCTCGCAGGCAGCGAATCCGTGCCGAGGGAACTCTTATATTCGCGGCGCATGAGCCAGATGCTCGAGCGTTTTGCACCAGAGGCTTCGGAAATATTGCGGCTCGCGGTACGCGCGCAGCACATCCAGCGCTGGAAATCTCCGCGCGACAGCTATCCCAAAACCCCAGAGGGCTACCAGCAATGGCGGAGGGAACTGATGCGTTTTCATGCGAAGACAGCGGGTGCGCTGCTACGCGAGGCGGGGTATGGCGATGACGCCATCGAACGTATCGGCGCGTTATTACAAAAGCGCGGCCTCAAGTCCGATGCGGAAACGCAGACGCTTGAGGACGTGATCGCTTTGGTGTTTGTAGAGAACTATCTCGCGCAGTTCGCTAGGGAACATGGCGACTACGACGAGGCCAAGTTCGTGGACATTCTGCAAAAAACCCTGAAGAAGATGTCCGCGCACGGACGTGAGGCGGCGTTTACGTTGATCAGCCCGCCAGCGGTCTTGCTGCCGTTGATTGAAAAGGCGATGACAGGAGTTTGAGCGGTCTTAGGGTGTTCGAATCTAGATTTTCTTAAGCGTCTGATCGATCGCTCCAAACACCGTCGCACCCGCTGCATCCAGCATCTCAATACGAATGTGATCGCCAAAGCTCATGAACTCAGTTTGCGGCTCGCCCTGCTTGAAGGTCTCGGCGGCGCGGCGCTCGGCGATGCAGGAAGAACCCACCGACGGGTCGCGATTGGATACCGTGCCACCGCCAAAGATGGAGCCCGCGCAGAACTCGCGTGTCTGCGCGCCATAGGCGATGAGCGCGCGAAAACCGAAGAGCACACCGTTGCCGGCGTTGGGCCGGCCGAACTCCTTGCCGTTGTAGGTTGAGATAAGCGGCAGGTGCAGTTTGTCGCCATCCCAGGCGGCGCCCAGCTCATCGGGCGTAACCGCCGCCGGCGCGAACCCCGCGACCGGTTTGGAGAGAAACAGACCAAAACCCTTTTCCAGTTCGCGCATGTTGAGATTGCGTAACGACACATCGTTCATGATGGTTATAAGTTTAATGTGCTTGCCCATATCCTGGATCGACGTGCCCAGCGGCACGCGATCAGTGACCACCGCGACTTCGGCCTCGAAGTCGATACCCAGCATCTCGACGCTTGCGGGGAAGGCGATGTCATCGCAGGGCCCCAGCAACACGCCGCGCCCCGATTGATAGCCCAAGGGCTCCGTGAAGGTCGTGCCCACCACCGGCTTATTAAACAGGCGCCCCATCAACTGGTGATGGCGCAGGTAGTTGCTCGCATCGAACACCATGTAGGAGCGCGGCAGCGGTGACATGGCGCGCTTGGGGTCAAAGGTAATCGCATCTTTAATTTTTCCGGCGTTGAGATCGTCGGATATTTTTTGGAGCGCGGCCTCGACTTCATCCCAGCGATCCAGGGCCGATTGCATGGTGGATGCGATCTCGGGAACCGCTTTGGCCAACGCCAGATCGCGCGATAGAACGACTAGTTGACCATCGGGGGTGTTCGATTTTAAAGAGCCGAGTTTCATGTGTTTATCCTGATTGTCGAGACTAGATCGCGGTTGGCCGAATCTCGTCGGTTCCGTGTGGAATCAAAGCAGGTAGCGGTTTCCCGTCGATCATCGCAGAGTTTGCATCCAGCAATACAAACGCAACCCGCGCGACCTTTGTGCCGCGATTAATCCATGCGTGGATAGTGCCCCGTTGCACCACGATCTCCCCGGCATTAACCGTGGTGGTGTGGCCGTTGTCCAACTCCAGATCCACCGGCCCGGCGAGCACGATGCCGTAATCGAGCGAATCGGTGCGATGCATGGGCGAACGCGAGCCCGGTGGCATATCGACCACACGGAGCACGCTGCCTCCCTGCTGCGCGAGCCCCACCGGCTCGGCAGCGCGATCAGTGGCATTGTTGTTATCGACGGGGCTGGAAATGGTTTTCCAGATCACGGCAAAACTCGCCTTGCCGTTGGCAAGCTCTTGGCCCTTGATTGGCGCGTCGCTCACCACAACCGCGTGACCTTTGGCGTCGTGGCCGGTAACGATTCGTCGTATTTCCATGATTCTTGTTCTCCAATGGCAAACTGGGTTCATACGTTGTCGAATGCCTCAAGGTGTTTAGCATTTGCAGCAACGGCTTCACGATATGGTTATGTGAGGAAGACGCAGTATTGGCGGGCCTCTCCAGGCAATTGATCTATTGCAACTGCGCTTAAAACCGCGGCGGTGCGCCGTGGAATGCCTGCGTAATCAACTCGACCAAATCGGCACGGGAAACCGGCCTTGGATTAGCGATGGGCGTGGCGCCGACGAACTCCGCTGCGGCATCAATGTCGGATTCCTTGAGGCCAAGATCCTTCAATCCGATGGGGATCCCTAAGCGCACATTGAGATCGTAGAGGCCAAGGCCTGCATCTTTGACGCCCAGGGCACGCTCGATTCGTTCCATTGCATCTGGCGCGGCGCCGCGATTGAAAGCGATCGCATAGGGCACCACCACTGCGTGCGTGCCCGCATGGCTCAGTCCATAACGATTGCGTACTTTTTGCGCGATGGCGTGTTCGACGCCGATTTGCGCGCGAAACGCCGCAGCGAGCCAGGCGCCATAGAAGGCGCCGCTGCGTGCATCGAAATCGCTAGGGTTCGCCACCACGCGCGGCAGGTTCAAGCCCAATAGACGCACCGCTTCTTCGGCCTGCGTCTCCACCACGGGGCTGCGATCCGCGCCGTATAAAGACTCCACTGCATGCGCCATGGCATTCATACCGCTTTGGCCCGAAGTAACCGGCGGTAAACCCAGGGTTAGATCGGGATCGTAAATGGCGGTTGAAGGAAGCGCCGCTTGGCCACTGCCGTTCTTCGCATCCTTGCCCTTGCCATAGGTCCAGTTGGAGGCCATCTCCGATCCCGAATAGGTGGTGGGTATGCCGATGTAACGCATGCCGGTGTTGGCGGCGATGGATTTGCCTAGGCCAATGGGCGTGCCGCCACCAAGAGCAATGAAGCCGTTGGCACCGATCATTTTCGCCAGTTGCATTGCCTGATCGAAATCTTCACTGGTGATGGCGTTGCTGGATAAACGCAGCACTTCGATTTTGTGCTTGGGCGATGCGTTTACTATGCGCAACGCCGCCTCCATGCCGGATCGTCCACAAAGGATGAACGCTCGTTCGATCTTGTGCAGATCCAACTCGCGGCCTACCGCATCTATGGTTCCACGGCCAAACAGCACGCGCGGCGCGGGGGAGGTGAAGACAAAGTTGTTCATCGCGCGGGGCCTTAAGAATTGGGACAGGGCAGAGCAAATACCCCGAAGTTAGATGGGAATGATCGGAGTTCCGGAGTCAAACAGTGCCGGCCAAACTTTCGGAGTCAAACAAGTTAGAGCGACGATTGGGAATTGAACAGGGCGGAAAAATACCCAATCTAAACAGGGTAGACCAATATCTCGGAGGCATCGACGCGGCAATAAACCTCTTTGCCGAGCCATCGTACATGCGCGCGCCGTGGCGCGTGGAGCTCGAACGTGGTGCCACCCGCTAACATCAACTGCAATTCGATTTGTTCGCCAAGGAATGCCTCGGCTGTGACCGTGGCGTTGAATTCATTAGTTTCGCCTGTGCGGGCGAGCGACACCTGCAGGCTAGAGGGACGAATGCCGATACGCAATTTGCCCTGATGCTGGCCGGTATCGGCGTGGATTTTGCCAATCGCTGAGTCGATTTCGCCAGGCGAAGCAACCTGGCCTTCGATCCAATTCACCTTGCCGAGAAAATCGGCGACGATGTCATTTGCGGGGCGGCTAAAGAGATCATTCGGTGGGGCGATTTGCAATATGCGGCCTTGATGCATCACCGCGACCCGATCTCCCAAGGCCAACGCTTCGGTCTGGTCGTGGGTGACATAAAGCACTGTGACGCCGACCCTTTTGGTGACACTCAAGATCTGATGCCGTACTTCTTCACGCAGCCGCGCATCGAGATTGGAGAGCGGTTCATCCATCAATAACACCACCGGTTCGACTGCCAAGGCGCGCGCCAGCGCGACGCGCTGTTGCTGGCCGCCGCTCAAATACGGTACTGGCCGATCAGCGAAGGTCTCCATTTGCACCTGTGACAAGGCGTGCATCACTCGCTCGCGCACCCGCGTAGCGGCGATCTTGCGGGTGCCGTGGGTGAGGGGCAAGGCGACGTTTTGATACACCGTCATGTGCGGCCACACCGCATAGGATTGAAACACCATGCCCAGGCCGCGGTCTTCGGGCCGAACGAACACTTTGTTGGCCGCGGAATAGATGAGCCTGTCATCCAGGCTCATTTCCCCGCCTTGAGGAATATCAATGCCGGCCACGCAGCGCAGTAAGGTCGATTTACCCGAGCCACTGGGCCCAAGCAATACAAAAAATTCGCCGCGTGCGACCTCCAAATCGATGGAGTGAAGTGCCGTGAATACGCCTTCCTTCGCCGGGAATTCTTTCTTTAGTTGTTGGATTTTTATCATTGGGTCAATTTAATTGGGTGGGCGCGGCGTAATGGTTACTGACATGGTTCAATCCAAGCCGCGTTCACGCGCCCAGGTGGCGATGCTGTCGGCCACCTCGGCTTGTTTATCGGGTTGCCCTCGCATGAAATGCGTGCCGCCGTCGATGGCGACAAATTTCTTCGCGTTGTCCGGTGACGCATCGAGAATCGCCTTCGATTGCGCCGACCCCGCGGCATCGGCGGTGCCCCAGACGACGAGCGTCGGCATCTGGCATTGCGGTAAAAAGCGCAGCACATCGAATTGCGAGGTCGCAAGCGAGCGTTGACTTAACCACGAGGCGTGTGTGAGCACCATCAACCGTGTTGAATTGCCGCGCAAGGGGCCGGGGGTGTAATTGGCGGTGCGCGCATCCAGGCCCCAGCGGGTGGCCTCCTTTTTCGAGGTATCGCTTTTTGTTTCATCGAGGAAGTGCAAATTGGCGTCGGTGCGATGCACGATGAAAGGGATGTCCGTCATCAATGGATTGGCTGTGGCCTTGATACGCGTGAGCATGCCTTGGCACCAGCGTGTAATTTTGTGATTACGTTCAATCTGCGCGGCGCGATAACGCGCGCGGAATTCGTCCGAAAATGGCGGACCATTCTGCGGGTTGAACATATCGAGCGACGCATCGTAGTGCAATGGGTCATTGCCGCTCTCGCCCCCAACCGATGGATCGAGACTCAGTGTCACGCTATGCGGCCGGCCCGCGTGGGCGTTAAACATCACCAGACCATCCATGGGCGTCAATCGCGCCCGCGTGATATCGGGCGGGTCGCCCATGCAGGTGCCTTTGATCGTGGGGCGGATCGACTCACTTTGGTAGCCCGCCGCGATCTCGCCGCCGCCGCTGTAGCCGATGCCAATGATGTTTCTATAACCTTGGGCGCGTAGATGATCAACACAGGCGGCCCAATCCAACAGCGTGTGTTCGAGCAACAGTTCCGCCTCGCGATTGGCATAACGATTGGCCGAGCCCAATGCGCCAAAGCCGCGCGCGGCAAGCAATCCAAGAAGAAACTGCAGCTGCCAATCGGAGCTGGGGTGCATCATCACGAACGCGGTGCGCCGCGGCTGATCGGCATCGCGATGCACGGTGGCTGGGAAGCTGGCGCCATCTTGAGCGGTTAGCGTTACGGGTTCCGCTACGATCATGTTTGTTTCCGTGCTCTCATGTTTTTGTGGTTTCGTGTTCTTTAGCCACGTGGTGCGAATTCGAATCCCGATTTGGAACGCAACCCCCAATACAGCGCCACCAGTGGTATTAACAAAGCGATAAACACCAACGACACCGCCGCGGCCTGGCCCGCGTTGCCGCCGTTCCACATGCCCCACACCACCACCGGCAGTGTGATGTTTTCCTGCGTCACCATGAAGGTGGCGATGGTGAGCTCGCGATAGGAAAGTAGCGCATTCCATATCCACAAGTTAATGATCGCCGGCAGCACCAGCGGCATCATGACTTTCCATAGTGTGGGCAGCGTGCCGAGGCCACTTACGTAGGCGGCCTCTTCCAACTCGCGATTGATTTGTAATAACGCGCCATTCAACACCCGTGTCACTAAGCTAATACGCACCAGCACGAACACGATCACCAGAATCGTCAGCGTGCCGTACAAGGGAAAGTCCTTGGGCAGAACAAACAACGCCACGATCACCGCGGCCAGGGCAAAGATTAGATTGGGCACGGCATGTGGCAGAAACGCCACCCAGTCGTAGAGAAAACGCCCGCGCCATTCGGAGCGCACCACAATCCATGAGATCGCGGCGCCAAACAAGAGTGCCAGCGTTGGCACGGAAAAAACCAAGAGAAAGGTGTTGAACCCGCCGCGCCACACCAGGTTCCAATCGATGACGGAAAAGTTTTGTAAAGAAACGCTACTCAAGGCCTGGATCGATATCGGCTGAAAGTACGGCAGTAACGACGCCCAGATCATCAGCGCCAAGGGCATTAGTTTGGAGAGCAAAAAATAGAAGGCCAAACCGGCCCAGCAAAACCAGGTCTTGGAGCCAAGGGGGAGCAATTTGGGTTGGTAGCCGCGCCCTTGTACGACGCCATAGCGGTGCGAGAGGCGTATTACGCGAAAGTACCAAAACGACAGAAACGCGGAGATAACGATTAGCAAAACGCTCACCGCGCCCACTAGACCGTAATTCGGCACGCCTTGCTCGGGTGTGACTTTGACGTAGACCACGGTGGCAAAGGTGAAAATGCGATTGCCCAGGCCAATGATGGCCGGCACTTCGAAGGCGGCAAACGCAATCACCGAGATATAAATAGCGCTTGCCAAGAGCGCCGGCCAGGTGAGTGGCAGGATGACTTGGGTGAGCGTGGCCCATCGCCCCAGGCCATGCACGGTGGCTGCTTCTTCTAACGAAGGATTCAAGGCCTTGAAAATCGGGCTGGTCATCATGAAGGCGAGTGACGCTAAGCCCAGCCCTTCCACCCAACCCATGCCGACCACGTTGGCGATGCTCAACGGAGCACTATCCAAATCGAATAGCCGCATCATCCACACATTGAACATGCCGATACGCGGGTGCAGAAAAAATACCCAGCCCATGGCCATGAAAAACGTCGGCACCAGGAGGCCAATGGTCATGAATAGATAAACCAGGCGCTTGCCCGGCAGGTCAGTGCGCTCTACCAGCCAAGCGATGCTGCCACCGATAACCATGGCGGTAATAACCGTGACGAGGGTGAAGCCAGCAGTGTTCCACAGTGCGCTGTAGATGAGCGGGTCGCCGGTGAGCGCTTCGAAATGACGAAGCGTCAGCGCACCACGCAGGCCCTCGTTGAGGTTGTCGAGGAAGCTGACGTAAATGATGACGCCAAGCAATAACAAAACGATGGCTAGTGGCAGCGCAGCGAAAGCGAATACCAGCGGCCGCCCCATCAAATAGCGCAATGCGGCGGCGAAATTGCCGCGCTGAGGATTGGGGTTGGGATGCGGCGCTTGCGCAGTCTCCCCCAGCGGAGCGCTAGATTGGGGAGCCTGCCCCGTGGCTAGGGTGGGTGCAAGGCTCATGCGGTCTATTTCTTTATTTCTTGGTTTGCATCATCTTCTGGTATTCGAGGCGATAGCGTTCCATTTCAGGTTCGCGCGCCATCAACAGGTCAATCGAATGTGTGAGCAGTTTCACGCCCTTGGCCTCGATCGCCTTGGCCTGAGCATTGGCAGCCGTGCCCGCCACGAAGTGTGTGGAGGTGAAGCCATGCTGCTGGGTGATTTTCTGGCCTTCTTCGCTGGCGACAAAACCGACATACAGCTTGGCCAGATTCGGTTTAGTGGTGTTCTTGGGAATGCCCAGGAACCAGTTGGTGGTGATCGCCGCGTCTTCGAGAATCGCCGTCTCCATCGGCCCGCCGCTTTTTACCGACAGGCGCTCATCGCCGCGACCGCAATCGAAAAAGAACATGATGAATTCGCCGGCTGCCAGTCGCTCGTATTCGCCGCAACGGATCAGGCCGCCGGCCCATTCGGAGGTCTTCTGCACGATCGGGCGGATGGTTTCGGGGCCGAATTGCATCGCCAGGCGGTCAAAAGTGCCGGCATAGGGTGTGGAGGCGATCTTGCCTTTCCATTTCGGATTGAACACATCCATCATTCTCTTTGGCACTTCGTCGGGCTTGATGAAGCGGGTGTTGTAGTAAATGCCGGTGAACAAGGTGACCATCTGCACCGACTCGCCGTTCTTGGTCAGCATTTCGGGGCGAATATGCGGGAAAGCCTCGCGCCAGTTGATCTGTTGCAGCGCGTTGGCCGACATCAGCGAAATCATGGTGGTCTCGGCGCCCAGCGACACGTCGGTTGAATTGGGCCTGCCCGCCTGAATCTCTTGAATCACGCGGCTCGCCATCTGCGGGAAAGAGGGGCCGGGGGTGTAGTTGATGGCGATGTTGATGCCATAACGCTTGTTCATGCCTTCCTGCAGGGCACGCGCGCCGGCGGCGGCCCCCAGGGACGGGCCCCAGACGACATTGAGCGTCTTTTCGTTTTGCGCGGCTTTCACCAGCGCATCAAGCGCGGGCGAGCGACCTTGTTGCGCGTGCGCGCCGTGGATCAAGAAAAGCGCGATGAATGTTGCCAGGCCTAATACCCGGCCGGTGCGTGTGCTGATTTGCTTCATAAAGGCTCCTCAAAATGGTGAACGCCGCGGCGCTCAGAACGATACTTCCTGCCCCAGTCCGCGGCGCCGGGCTTCCTCATACACCCAGTTGGCGAACATGATATCGCCGGCACCGCCGGCGGACTCGTGAAACACCGTGACCAGGTTCGACGCCGCAAGCGGCGCTCGCTTGCCGGTGATGAGATCGCCAAGCTCCTCGATATCCTCCCATTTGACCTTGCCCTGGCGAACCAGTTCAACGAGGAAACTCGGCCTCAGTGGCGCTTTCTCTTGATCCATGCTGCTGACAAACTTGCGACCGGGCGCGAGGAAGAGTGAAGGTGGCAATTCGCCGATCGGCCCCATGCTGGCAACAAGACATCCCGGTTTGAGCCAGGCGGGATCGAACACCGGCTCGCGCGAGCTGGTGGCCACCAGCACGATATCCATGTCGGCCACCGCTGCTTCGCCCGAGTCCACGGCGAGTAACGGACGGCCAAGCGCGCGGGCGGCGTCCGCGGCGAAACGATTGCGTCGGTCGGCATCGCGACTGAATACGCGGATCTCATCAATGTTGCGCACGCAGGCGATGCCTTCGAGTAGCGCGACCGCATTGCGCCCGGTGCCCAGTAGGCCGAGTTTGAGCGATCGTTCTGGCGCCAGGTGCCGGACGGCGGCACCCACGGTGGCGCCGGTACGCAGGGTGTTGAACGGGTAGGCCACCAGCGCAATTAAGGCGCCATCCAGGCCGTAGAGCGCCGCGACGTGATTGCGTTGTCCGCTGGGTGGCGTGAGGCCCAGGGCGGGGCCGAAGCGAATGCCCATTCGGCCGGTGTCGAGCAACACGCCGGAGACCACGCGCAATGCCCCGTCGGGGACCGGCAAGTGATACGGCGCGTGCACCGCGACTTTGCCACGCGATTGCTCCTTCAAGGCTTCTTCGGTGAGCGCGATCGCTTGCGCCATGTCGATGAGCGGTGCGACTTCCGTGGCCTTCAAGAGCAATGTCATGTTTGCGCCCTATCCCGCGACCAGCAGTTCGACCGGCCGAGCGCCCAGTTCGCGGAATCCGGCATCGGTCACCGCCAGCGAGGTGCCGCCCAGCAACAGGTCACCGCTCACCTGGTCGCACAACGTCGGTGAGATGCTGAGGATCATGCCGGTCTTCAGGGTGTAATTGCCGCCGCCGGATAATGGTTTACCGGCAGGTTTGCCAGCAGGTTTACCTGCGGGATT
>JBJXEY010000373.1:0-13219 GCA_046153355.1 Burkholderiales bacterium | reverse complement strand
GGTGGGCCGAAGTTCAGCGAGAAGGATTACAAACGGCCGGATGCGTAGTGTGCGAGTGGCGCGAGGATCTAACCTCGCGCCTCCAACGAGTCAATAACTTCGCGAATCAAAAGTTGTATAAGGGTTTGTGAAAATGCGGTAGCGGCAGCTTCAACTCGAACGCCTCCTTGGGAAACAAATCCTCAAGCCGCGGGCAAGGCCCGGAGAGCACTTGCTCATGCACGTACTTCACCAGTTGCCCGTAGTTTGCCTGGTTGGCGGCCGATAGGCCGTATTCCCAAGGGTCTTCGCCCAACAGCGCAATTTCTTCCTCACGCTCGGCCATGCACCAGGCCAATGGCACATTGCGCGGATTGGCGACGCGAACATAAGCCAATTGCTTGGCTTCTTCGAAGGCGAGCGTGAGGCTCTCCACCACCCAGGGGTAGCGCGCCACGATTTCCGAGGGGATGGTGGTGACGTGCATGATGGGGAAGAACCCGGTGCGTTTGAAGTAGGCTGTCTCCACTTCCTTGTGATTGGGATACAAGCGCGCCACGCGTGCATCGCCATGGGCAATCATTGGTGTGATGGTGGGCGCGATCATGGCGTCAATCTCGCCGCGCAACAGCATCTCTTTCGTGTCGCTGCCGCGCGGCGCGATTTCTATTTTCAGATCCTTGGGGGCTTGTTTGGCGGCGAAATCCTCGCGGTCGATCACCCAGGTCACCGAGCGATGCGGCACACCGGCATCCTCCAGATAACCGCGCATCCAGTAATTGGCGGCCGCGCCGATGGAGTTGGAGCCGATGCGCCCACCAATGAGGTCGGAGGGTTTCTTGACGCGCGATTTATTGATGTAGATGAAGCTGTGGCGAAAGCGGCGGTGAAGGAACACCGGCAATGACGTGAACTCCGCGCCATGCTGTTTCATCACCACATAGGCGCCGCCATTGAATTCGTTGATATCGCATCCCTTGCCGGTGGCCACCTGGTTATGGATGTGATGCGTACCCGGATAACCGCCCAAAACAAGATCGATGCCCTTGGGTTTGACCGTGCCATCTTTCAGAGCGCGCACGATGTCGTAGTCACCGGTGAGCATCGACAGGCGCAGTTTGCCCGGCGCGGCGCGAGCTTTAGGTGAGGGTGGTTGGGGCGGTTTTGCTTTAGTCGCAAGCGTAGATTTGGCGGCGCTTTTTTTCGCGCTAGCCTTGACAGGCGACTTGCGGGTGGACTTTCGGGAGGGTATTTTTGCCATGGCGCAAGCTCCTTTGCGTAGGCAACGACTCTATCAGCTCAGAGCCGATGAGGTCAGCGGACCGCTGCTACGGCCGCGACAGCGTCTTCAATTCACGCAACTCATGAAACCGTTGCCACGCAATCAGCGCCACCGCAATGGTGATTACGCCGCCAGTCACCGCACAAAACGCCGGTGAGGTAAGCCCGGCGAGAACACTTGTTTCAATCGTACCCACGTGGTTGGACGAATCGACGAATACGCGATTCACCGCCGAGACACGCCCGCGTAATTCATCGGGGGTGTAGATCTGCACCACCGAATGGCGCAGCACTACCGACAAATTATCCATGGCGCCCGCGAGCACCAGCGCCGCGAAGGAGAGCAGGAACACCGTGGAGAGTCCGAAGGCCATCATCGCCAGGCCATAACAGGCCACCGCGATAACGAAGGTGTTGCCTGCGTGGCGCGTGGGTTTGCGCACGCCTTGTGTTACGCCCATCACCAATGCGCCCAGTGCTTGCGCCGAGGCGAGCCACCCCAGCCCGACCGGGCCCACTTGCAAAATGTCCTTGGCGAATACCGGCAATAGCGCGGTGATGCCGCCGAACATCACCGCGAATAGGTCCACGATCATCACACCCAGAATCAGGCGCGTCTTGATGACGTGGCGCACCCCGGCAAACATCGCCTCCAGCGTCAACGGCGGGCGTTTGCTCACATCCACCGGACGGGTGCGAATCGCCAGCGCCAATATCATAGTGATGAGCGACATGAATAGGTTAATCAGGTAGACACCCGCAGCCGAACCCGCGGAGGCAATCAACACCCCGGCCAACGCTGGCCCGCCGATTGATGACACCTGAAATAAGCTTGAATTTAACGCCAGCGCATTGGGTAATAAAGGTGTGGGTACGATCATCGGCAACAGCGCGTCGCGCGAGGGGCGATTCAACACCTGGCCGATGCCGGTGATAAACAGAAAGCCGAATATCCACAGCGGATCGGCGTGCGCCAAGGCCGATAGCGACAGTCCCACCGAACCGATCGCGAACGTCGCTTGGCTTGCCACCATCACTAAGCGTCGATCAAAACGATCAGCGATCTGGCCGGCGGGCAGAAATAGGAGCATCACCGGCAGGAATTGCGCCACGCCAATCCAGGCAAGGGACATCACCGAGCCGGTGCGCTCGTACATGTCCCAGCCGACGGCGACGGCTTGCATTTGCTGCAAGCCGGCGGTCATGAAGGTAGCCGAGGCGAATAAACGAAAATCGCGCAGCGCAAGTACCGCGCGGGGCGAATGGGTGTCGGTGGTCATCTGAAGCTTGCGCGGGCGCAAGACAAAAAGCGAAGGCGCGCAGAATACTCGAATCCCACTCACTAGCGGAGCGGGGATATCTAAACAGCAGGACTCCGCGATTCCAGGTGTTCGATGCGCCTGGCTTGTTCGATTCAGTCGAGCACGCGCAACGCGTGTTTGCAGATCCTGAGGTGCGAAAGCGTTTGGCCAGTTTCGGCGCAAGCAAAGGCGTCGAGCCGCTGGTGACCTTCGTCAACGGTCCGCTAGGGCTTCTGTCGCACAAAGCAATCCGTCAGGTCTCGGACTTTAACGGTCAGAAAATTCGCGCCCCTGGTGGCGCGCCGATTCAGCCCGGTTGATTTAATTCATCGATCGGACTGGCAAAATCCAAGGGAAGCATCTCGGCCAGCAAGGTCTCGGGAGCGATGTCCTGCTCGTTGGGCCAGGTGATCGCGCCGAACAGAATGCTTACTCGATTGAAGTAGTGAACGTTTTTCAATTCGCGGAAGACGCCACGGTCCAGATAGGGCTTTACGTCGAATATTCCCTTACGTCCGTCCTCGATCTCGACATATATGCGGTAATCGGACAATGGTTTGACGGATGTGGCGTCCCAGTACACGGTGGCCTCACGAAGCCTCGAACTCCGCGTATTTCGCATGAATATGCGGCAGGTTGTGATGCTTATTGTCGATGAGATACAGGCGGATGATGATCCCGTAAAACATGGAAATGATTGGCATGATCTAGGCGCTCGCTGCGGTTAAGGTGTCGAGACAGAATCGTTGTCTGGACACTACTAGTTTATCACTGGGGATATCGATACCATGCGGTAAGCAGCAACGGCGGTAATTCCTACAGAGCTACCGAGCGCAATTTTTCAGGGATACGAAATGAATAATCGCCGCAAGTTGATCGTTGCCCTTGGCGCGGGGGCACTCACCGCACCGTTTGGCGGGCTTGCGCAACAGCTGGGCAAGGTGTGGCGTGTTGGCTTCCTAATGCCGCGCCCTCGCCCGGCGTCCATCGATGCCGACTATATCGGCACGTTCCCCCGGGGTATGCGTGAACTCGGCTATGTCGAAGGAAAGAACCTTGTGATCGAGTGGCGCTTTGGCGACAATAATCCGGAACGGATTCGGGAACTGGCGGCGGAGCTGGTGCGTATGAAAGTCGATGTCCTCGCGGCCGGAGGGCCACTTGCCGCCGTTCCGGCACAAAATGCCAGCACTACACTGCCGATTGTTTTTGTCAGCGTTGCCGATCCGCTCGGCCTTGGATTGATCAAAAGTCTGGCGCGGCCCGGAGGAAATGTCACCGGGCTCACCAGTCTGACGCATGACCTTGGCCCCAAGCGCCTTGAAATGTTGCAGGTCATGGTGCCCAAGGCCTCGCGCGTGGCCTATCTGGTGAATGCCGGCAATCCCTCGTCGGTCAGGTCCGTGGAAAGCGTGCTGGCTGCGGCGCAGAAACTGCGCCTTTCTATTTTGCGTGTCGATGTGCGTGCTCCAACGGATATCGATGCGGCGTTTGCAACGATGGTCCGTGAGAAAGTCAGTGCGTTGCAGGTGCCGCTCGATCCACTGTTCCAGCAACAAATAACGCAGATCGCGCAACTGGCATTGAAGCATCGGCTGCCCTGCATGAGCGCCGATCAGATTTACGCGGAAGCCGGCTGCCTGATGAGTTACGGGAACAGTATTGGCGATGATTTTCACCGCGCCGCGTACTATGTCGACAAAATCCTCAAAGGTGCCAAACCCGCCGATCTGCCGGTCGAGCAACCCACAAAATTCGCGCTGTACGTCAATGGTAAAACCGCCAAAACTCTGGGGCTCACCATTCCGGGGGAATTGCTGATACAGGCGGAAAAGGTAATCGAATAGAGAGCTAGCGGTCGAAACGATGCCTTGGGTGACGATTCTGCCAGTTTCCGCAGGCGATCTGGAAGCGATGCCGACCCAACTCGACGAGGGCGAGAAATTAGTCTTACATGCAGCGCGGCAAGTTCAGGCGAATGAGTCAGGCGCTATCGCCATCGAAGTCGAATCGCGTCCGTAATTGCCGCGCATCAGCAAGAAGCTTGGGTACATGCCGAGTTGCTGCCTCCCAGACTATTTGGCGATCAACAGTGAAGTAGTGGTGTGCAATCAGGTCTCGCATACGAGCTGGGCCGACCCAATTCGCATCAGGCACCGCGGCCTTCGCTTCTTCCGGAAATTTCTTGACTGCCTCGCCGATGACTTCGAGATTGAACAATACGGCATCAAACAACATTTCATCAATGCTGAAACTCTCGAAGGTGCACCCTCGAACAAACTTCATTATTTTTTCGGCACTCTCAATCAAATCGTCGAGATAGAGCAGCCAGTCACGCAACACGGACTAGGTCCCGCTCGACGTGACGCCGGGCGCGCGGCTTAAGGCCCTGCTCGGTCACCAGATCTACTCGCCTGCCGAGCAGAGCTTCTATGGCATCTTTGAGCGCGAAAAATCCGTCGTAGGTCGCTGGGCACTCGAAATCAACCAGCACATCGACATCGCTTTCCAGGCGCAGTTCGTCGCGCGCCGCCGAGCCGAACAGTGCCAAGCCGCGTACACCGAAACGCGCAGCAAAATCGCTTCGCTGCGACGCGAGCGCGGCAAGTATCTGGTCTCGTTCGTTTGTCATCATGTCTCCGCCTAGAAGTGTAGCGGCATTTTGCGAGTTGATCTATCTACACGGGTTCTGCAAAGCGAAAGAAAATCTACGGTTGGCGGTATATGAAGGCATAGTGCCTGCTCGGATAGGAGGAAGCGATTTGAATAATCGCCGCAAGTTAATTGGCGCTATTGGCGCAGGCGCGCTCGCAGCGCCGTTCGGCGGGCTCGCGCAACAGCCTGGCAAAATCTGACGCGTCGGTGTCCTCTCGCCGCGCGCCCGGCCGGCTTCACTTTTCCCTGTGGCCATTGGGACTCTCAAGGAAATTGAAGCCGCGTTTCCAGCGATGATCAAAGATAAGGCGCAGGCTTTGGTGTTTACTACCACACCGCTGTTGTTTGAGTACCGACAGCGTATCGCGGACCTTGCGATCAAACATCGCTTGCCATTCGTCAGCAGCTTCAAGGAATTTACTGAGGCGGGCGGCCTGGCGAGTTATGGCCTGAGCCTCGCCAACAATTACCGGCTCGCGGCGACGTATGTCGACAAAATACTCAAGGGCGCCAAGCCTGCCGATCTTCCGGTGGAAGAACCGACCATCCTCGAGCGCTATGTCAACCGCGACCGGTTTTCCAATATTGGGTGTTATTGGGTGTAGTATTGGTGCGTGATTCGAGCCGACACCCTCAAAAT
Organism: Burkholderiales bacterium; assembly: GCA_046153355.1. Classification (GTDB taxonomy): domain Bacteria; phylum Pseudomonadota; class Gammaproteobacteria; order Burkholderiales; family SG8-39; genus 2-02-FULL-62-17. The sequence goes on along the minus strand of JBJXEY010000373.1, from coordinate 7,363 downwards.
AACCCCCGAGATCCTGACCCTGATTGCCAGGATCGATGAATTCAAAGGTGCGTGGCGCGCACTGGGCACGCTTGCGCCGGAGCGCTTGTCGGCGCTTCGGCGTGTGGCGACCATCGAGTCCATTGGCTCTTCAACACGAATCGAAGGTAGCAAGCTTTCCGATCGCGATGTCGAACGCCTGCTCTCGAACTTAAAGATTCAGAAGTTCGATACCCGCGATGAGCAGGAAGTGGCGGGTTACGCCGAAGTCATGGAACTGGTGTTCGCCTCGTGGCGGGACATTGCGCTCACCGAGAATCACCTCAGGCAATTGCACCGCGATCTACTCGTGCATAGTGAAAAAGATGCCTGGCATCGCGGTAACTACAAGACTTCCCCTAACAGTGTTGTCGCGTTCGATGCGAACGGCGCGCAAATCGGCGTTGTGTTCGAGACGGCGACACCCTTCGACACGCCGCGCCTGATGAACGAGTTGGTTGCCTGGACCGTAGCGGAGCGCGACGCAAAGCAGATGCATCCACTCTTATTGATTGGCATCTACGTCGTGGTGTTCCTTGAAATTCATCCGTTCCAGGACGGCAACGGGCGCTTGAGCAGAATACTCACGACGCTGCTGTTGTTGCAGGCGGGTTACGCCCACGTGCCTTATAGCTCGTTGGAATCCGTGATCGAGCAGAACAAAGAGGCCTACTACCTGGCATTACGGCAGACGCAAGGGACGATACGAGCCGACGCACCGGATTGGCATCCGTGGCTCTTGTTCTTCCTGCGCTCATTGGCCGAGCAGGTCACGCGCCTTGAGAAAAAAATCGAGCGTGAAAAAATGGTGCTCGCGCCCATGCCGGCGTTGTCGTTACAGATTGTCGAGTTCGCGCGCGAGCACGGCCGAATCACCATGAGCGACGCCATCCGCTTGACCAGTGTGAGTCGCAATACCTTGAAGATGCATTTTCGAGCGCTGGTGGCGCAAGGTCATTTGGCACTGCACGGTAGCGGGAGAGGTGTTTGGTATGCGTTGCGATAAGACACTCGATCGGAAGCCGGCGAGGAGATCGACTTGATAGCCTTCGAGAGTTGTCGGCGTAGGTGGATTGGGAGATCGGGTAGGAGCGCGACACAGGTTGCCTTGAAAAGCTCATCAGTAAAGTAGCTATAAGTCCACTTTACTCATGAGTAAAGTGGACTACAATCCACTTTATGAATACGCCACGCTACCTACAGAAGGCGCTAGCCAGCGCGCTCGAACGCAAAATGGCCTTTGTCGGCGGTCCGCGCCAGGTCGGCAAGACCACCTTTGCGTTGGGGTTCCTTGGCAAGAAGGCGAATGAAACGCATCCTGCTTATCTCAACTGGGATCATCCCGGTATTGCCGCCCAATTGAGGAAAGCAGAGCTTCCGGCGGGCGAGCCCTTGTTGTTGCTCGATGAGATCCACAAATACAGCCGCTGGCGAAATTTGCTCAAAGGGATCTATGACACCGAGAAATCGCGGCGCAAGATCATCGTTACCGGCTCCGCGCGGCTGGACTACTACAGGAAGGGCGGCGATTCCCTTGTCGGGCGTTATCGCTATTTTCGATTGCATCCCTTTTCGTTGCGGGAGTTGAATAAAAAGCCGACACGCGCGGATCTCGCATCGCTTCTGAAATTTGGCGGTTTTCCAGAGCCGTTATTCGCGCAGAACGAGGCGGAGCACCGCATTTGGCAAAGAGACCGGCTATCGCGCGTGATTCGCGAGGATCTGCGCGATCTGGAACAAGTTCGCGAGATTAGTCTCATCGAACATTTGACCGACATGTTGCCCTCCAAGGTGGGTTCGCCACTGTCGGTGGCGGGCCTGCGCATTGATCTGCAAATTGATCACAAGACCGCGGAGCGCTGGTTGCAAATGTTGGAGAATTTGTACGTTTGTTTTCGGATTTTTCCCTATGGGTCACCGCGTATTCGCGCGGTGAAAAAGCAAAGTAAACTCTATCTGTGGGACTGGTCAAGCGTCGAGGGTGAGGGACCCAGGTTCGAGAATCTGGTTGCTTCCCAGCTTCTTAAATATTGCCATTGGATTGAAGATACCCAGGGCTTTGCCATGGAGCTTCGTTACCTTCGCGATACCGATCTGCGCGAAATCGATTTTGTGGTGTTGAAAAACAAGAAACCGGTGTTCGCCGTCGAATGCAAAACGGGTGAACGGGGTATCAGCCCGGCGCTGCATTATTTTGCCGAGCGCACGCCGATTCCGCGGTTTTATCAAACGCATCTTGGAGAGCGGCACTTTGAGACCGGCAAGGTCACGGTGTTGCCGTTTGCCAAGTTGTGTGAGGAACTCGATCTACCTTGATGGGATGACTGGGGAGTGTTGGTTGCCGTTGAAAGTTGGAATTACTCGGATGCAGCGGCGCCCGCGAACCGCTTCTTTCCACCGCGGCTGCGTAACAACAACACCAACGGAATCATCACCGCGAAGCTCGCGGTAATAAACCAGAAGCCGGAAACAAACGCGGTCAATTTGGTTTGCGAGGCCACGGTGTTGGCGAGAATTGACAGACCCTGGGTGGGCGAACTGATCTCGATGGATTGCAAATACGCCTGCACCGCCGGGTTATACGGGTTGATCTGCCCGCGCAGGATGCTCCATTGCGATTCGATCTCCCGTGCCAAATAAGTGCTGGTAATCGAGACGCCCATGGCGGAGGTGATGGAGCGCACCAGGCTGTAGACACCCGAGGCTTCGGCTGACTTCTCTTGCGGGATGGTGGAGAAGGCGAGCGCGGAGATCGGCACCCAGATGAGGCCGATGCCCACGCCTTGCAGGAACAGGGGCAGTAGCAGATCCATGGGGTCAATTTGCGCGTTGTAGCGCGTCATCATGTAAGAGCCCGCCAGGCCGGTGAGCACGCCGGGCAGCGCTACCCACTTGGCGCTCATGCGATCGGCGATTTTCCCCGAGATGCTCATGCTCACGAGACTCCCCACACCGCGTGCCATCAGCACCAGGCCCGCAGTCATGGCGGGGTAGTGAAGAAGATTGTCCATGAACAATGGCTGCAGAAAATTGCCGCCGAACATGGCCACGCCGGTGGCGCCCATCACCAGGCAACCCAGAGAAAAATTCAAATCGCCGAATACGCGCACATCGAAAATTGGGTGTTCGTTGGGGCGCAGGCTGTGATGGAGAAACACCGCGAAGGCGATGATCGAAATTGCCACGCCCACGCAAATGGAGGTGGATTCAAACCAATCGTCGCGATGGCCGCGATCCAACACGAACTGCAGGCAACCCACGAAGAGCGCGAGGCTCACCAATCCCAGCCAATCCATGCGCCGTTCTTTGGTAGGCGTTTCAGGCACGAAGCGCGCGGCAAGCAAGAATCCCAATACGCCAATGGGAATGTTGATGTAAAAAATCCAACGCCAGTTGAAGGTCTCGGTGAGATAGCCGCCCAGGGTCGGACCGAAGATGGGCGCGCCCACCACGCCCAGCCCCCACACCGCCATTGCCTTGGCCGCCTGATGGCGCGGGTAGGCGTCGGCGACGATGGTGCGCGATAGCGGCACGAAGGCCGCGCCGGAGATGCCTTGCAGGATGCGGAAAAACACCATCTGTTCGAGGCTGGTGACCATGCTACAAAGCGCGGAGGAAAGCACGAACCCCGCAATCGATAGCAACAGGTAATTGCGCCGACCCAATTTATCGTTGAGATAACCGGTGAGCGGTAACACGATGGACATGGCCACCATGTAGGAGGTGAGCACCCAGGAGATAGTGTCGTTGGTCGCACCCAGTTCCCCTGACATCACCGGCACGCTTACATTGGTGATGGTGGAGGACAACATCATCATCACCGTGGGCGCCATCACCGCGATGATCAGCATCCAGCGATCAGTTTGGGTGCCAATGCTCTCCGCTGCAGGCGCATTCAGCGGAACCGGGGCGGTGAGCGCCACGTCAGTCCAGGCGAATGGTTACGGTGGCGGTCGAGCCCACGCGCGGCATAAACAGGGGATCGTATTCGTCAAAGCGCACCTTGACTGGCACGCGTTGCGTCACCTTTACCCAGTTGCCGGTGGCGTTTTGTGGTGGCAGGAGTGAAAACGCAGTGCCCGTGCCGTTGCCGATACTCTCGATCCGACCGGCGAATTGGTGGCCGGGGTACATATCGATATGGATCTCCACGGGCATACCGGGGTTCAAGCCGGGCAATTCGGTTTCCTTGAAATTGGCATCCACCCAGTGGCTGCGGTCGGCGATGATGGCAAAAAGAATCTGACCCGGATTCACCGTGGTACCGGCGGTGAGCGATTTATTCACGATCCATCCGGCTTGCGGCGCGGATATACGTGTGCGGTCCAGATCAAGCTGCGCTTGGGCGAGCGACGCTTGCGCCGCTGCGACAGCGGGCGAGGAAGAATTGGCCGGAGCGATGAGCACGCGCGCTTTTTCGATTCGCGCCCGTGCCTGCTCGACGGCGGCGCGTCCGCTGATCACCTTGGAGGCGGCGTCATCTACCGCCTGGCGTGCAAGGAACCCTTTGGCAACCAGGCTCTCGGTGCGTGTTTTGGACACCTCCGCGTTTTCCAGTTCTGCGGTCTGTCGCGCCAACTCCGCCTCCAGCGCGCGCACCTCGGCGCTGTCCTGTGTCGAGCCTTGCCGTGCCAGGGCCACCTGCGCGCGAGCCTTCTCGACATTGACACGATACGGCGCAGGGTCGACTTCGAAAAGCAAGGCGCCCTTTTTGACGAACTGGTTATCCTTGACATGCATCGCCACGATGCGCCCCGATACCTGCGCGGAAATCTGCGCGACCTCGGCGTTCACATAGGCGTTGTCGGTGCTGCGGATATGCGTGGAGCGTTCCCAATACACATACGCGCCGCCGCCCAGGGCGGCAAGCACCAAAAGAAAAAATATTCGGTTAAGCATTGATTTGCGCGGCGTCTTGCACCGCAGGCCGAACGATTTACGCGAAGAAAGCGAACATACGCGCTTCTATGCTTTCGCGTGGTGGTGCGTCAGCGGGTGTGTTCGGGTCATCGAAGGAACAATGCGGCGTGAAGCGCGCGCGGCCGTCGTTCATCGAATCGTAGACTTTGAATACGATGGCCTCTTCGGGCGTCATGGCGGCGAACTGATACCACTCATGCGCCGGGTTGTGGAGGATGCGATAAGTCTCGCCCACGCGATGCGGATAGCGCCGCTCCGAGGGCACCAAGTCCGAGAAGGCGACGCTGCGAGCGTCGGCGATCGCCAGGGGGTTACGTGAAATGGTCTTCAGTGGCCGCCACACTTGGATAATGGCAAAACGTTTGGCCAGGAGCGCATCTGCTTCCTCGGGCAGGAGTTCGCGCACACGGCGCGGCGCCGAGGCCTCGGTGTAATCGTTGTGCACGTACATGACCGGCTCGCGTAATAGCTTTTCCTCGCGCACCGCCTGGTCGCCATGACGGATGGTGTGATCAAACAGCACCGCGCGGGTGGCGCCCGAGACTTCGCATACCAGGCGCTCCATCTCCGGGTAATAGGTATTTTTTAATTCTTCTTTATCGAGAATATTTTTCACCGACGTGTGGTGGCGCGCGAGGCAAAAGCCATGTGTATCCAGATTGAACTGTGAGGCGTTCTGCCTGGCATCGCGAATGCGCATGGGCTTTTTATCCGGCGTGCCGGTGGAGCGGCCATAGATGTTGGCGGGGCCGAAAGTTTCGTTGACTGGCTTGGTGCCGTCATCCAGGTGGTAGTTGAGGATGGCAGTGACCGCGTCGTTGTCCTGAAGAACTGCTGCATTCATGTTTGATTCTCCTCGCATTGGCAGAGGCCAGATCCGGTTTGCCGATGCCGGATTGGTGAGGCGGGCCTTAGAACTTTTCCGCCCAGGGCCGTAAGTCTATCTCCCAACTCCATGCGCTGCGCTGCTGGCGGTGAACATGAAGATACGATTGGGCGATTTCATCGGGCAATAGCAACCCATCGGGGCCGCGATCCGCGCCACGTGTGTCGCTGGGCGAGGAGCGAATGCCGCCATCAATCACAAAATGCGCCACGTGGATGCCTTGTGGCCCCAGTTCGCGCGCCAAGCTTTGCGCCAGGCCACGCAAGGCAAATTTGCCCATGGCAAAGGCGGAGGAATTGGCGAAACCCTTGATGCTCGCCGAGGCGCCGGTGAAAAAGATGCTGCCCGTGCCGCGCGGCAGCATGCGTTTTGCAGCGGCCTGGCCAACCAGAAACCCGGCGAAGGCGCTCACCTGTAGCGTGCGTTGCACTTGGGCCGGATCAAGCCCGGAAATCGCGCCACGGGTGCGGTAATTGGCGTTGTAGACCACCAGATCCGGTACGCCCCATTTTTGTTCCACAGTTGCGAACATGCGATTCACGTCCTCTGGCAGCGAGGCATCGCCGGTGATGGCGAGCGCCCCGGTTTCGGCAATCAATCCCGCGAGTTTGGTTGTATCGCGCGCCGCCAGCGCCACGTTCATACCTTCGCCGGCGAGCAGACGCGCGAGTGAAGCCGAGAGTCCTTTGCCGACGCCGACGATCAAGGCGGATGGTTTGTCGCTCATGTCAGGGTGTCCTGGTTATTGCGAAAATGAATAAAAACTATCCTGTAATGGTCTTCATGCATGGTGAAAGAGAAAAAAATGTTAACATTCACTCTTTCTCATTGACGCCTGCTCTATTCGACCCAGGCAGCAAGCTAGTCCCGTCGGAACTATTCCGGCTGTATCCCCACCGTCTTCATCACCCGTCCGAATTCCGCAATGGCGGATTTCATCGCCGCAGCGAATTGCTCCGGTGTATTGCCGATGGGCGTCATGCCCATGTCGATGAGCCGTGAGCGCACCTCCGGGATGTTGCTTGCTTTGATGATTTCATCGCGCCAGCGCGCTACCAGCGGCGAAGGCATGCCAGCGGGCCCGAGAAACGCGTGCCAGGAACCGGGCTTCTCGAACCCCGGCAGCGCGTCGCTAACCAAGGGCACATCGGGTAGGCCCGAATAGCGACGCCCTTCCATGATGCCCAAGATCCTCACCTTGCCAGCGCGTGCGTGCGGCATGACGTCGGCCACCGAAGAAGAAATCATTTGTACCCGTCCCGCCACCAGATCGGCCACCGCCGGGGCCAGGCCTTTGTAGGGAACATGGACGATGTCGATTCCGGCACGCATGCGAAAAATTTCGCTGGTGAAATGAAACACCGCCCCCACGCCGGGCGTGCTGTAGGAAATCTTGCCGGGATTGCGTTTGGCGTAATCCACCAATTCGGCGATGGAATTGACCGGCAAACTTGCATTGACCGCGATGCAGGTGACCGGTTCCACCGCGATAGTGATCGGGGTGAAATCCTTCACCGGGTCGTAGGGGGTGTTCTTGGT
>JBJXEY010000214.1:0-18514 GCA_046153355.1 Burkholderiales bacterium | reverse complement strand
GCTTTCTCTTCGGCCTCTAGTCTGGCATTTTCCTCAGCTTCTTTTCTCGCTTTCTCCTCAGCTTCTTTTCTCGCTTTTTCTTCCGCTTCACGGCGAGCGCGTTCTTCCGCCTCTTTTCTGGCTCTTTCTTCGGCCTCGATGCGCGCTTTCTCTAAAGTTTCCCGCGCGATCCGCTCGGCCTCTTCCCGCGCCTTGCGCTCCTCCTCCAGCTTAAGTCGCAAAACTTCCGCTTCGCGCGCCCGCGCCTCTGCTTCCAGCCGAGCCTTCTCTTCCATCTCGCGCCGAACATTTTCTTCCGCCTCGCGACGGATACGTTCTTCGGTTTCTTTCTGTACGCGTTCGGCTGCTTCTTTAGCCGTGCGTTCCGCCTCCTCGCGAGCTATTCTTTCCGTTTCGAGTTTTTGGCGCAACTCTTCTGCTTCTTTTGCACGCGCCTCGGCTTCGACACGCGCTTTTTGTTCCATTTCACGGCGTACATTTTCTTCGGCTTCGCGACGTATGCGCGTTTCCATTTCCGCGCGTGCACGTGCTTCGGCTTCTGCCTTGGCCTGTGCCTCTAATTCCGCCTTGGCTTTGGCTTGCGCTTCGGCCTTGATTTTGGCTTCTGCATCCGCCTTAGCTTTTGCCTCGACTGCGGCCATGGCCGCCGCCGCTTTTGCAGCAGCCTCGGCTCTGGCCTTGTTTTCGGCCTCCGCTTTGGCCCGCGCCACCGCTTCCGCCGCGGCTTTCGCTTTTGCCATAGCCTCAGCGTCCGCTTTCGCCTTAGCTTCGGCTTCCGCTTTTACCTTGGCTTCAGCCTCGGCTCTTGCCTTAGCCGCCTTCGCTTCCGCCTCTAATTTGGCTTTTGCATCTGCCTCCGCTTTCGCCTTCGCTGCGGCTGCAGCTTTCGCCGCTACCTCGGCCTTGATTTTCGCTTCAGCTTCCAATTTCGCTTTGAGGGCAGCCTCGGCTTTTTGCTTTTCCGCGTCATCTGGCTTGGCGGCAGCCGGTGCCGAAAGCTGGGTGAAATCGAGTTCCTCCTCATCGCCCGCAGCGGGTGCCGGAGCAGCGGGCGCGACGCGAGCCGGCGTGGGCGCGGCATCCGCCCCACCCGACAAGGCGCGCACAAACCCGTCGTTCTCGAGTGAATTCATGAATTCGAGCAATTTCGATTCGGGATACTTATCCAGCTTTTTTTGCAACTGCTCGATGCTCAACTTGCCGTCGACTTCCTTGAGCACATTGCGCAATTCGCGCGATAGCAGACTGGTTTTACCAGTGGCCTCTTGCAGGCCTTTGGCGGTCTTGCTGCAAATGCTTCGACGGTCCATTGACTTATTCTGTATCGCTACGTTGGAAGGTGAAGGGCAATGCCCAGCGGGACGAACCGGCCTACATATTATAGGAGGATCGGCGGCCACGTATAGCCAAAACCGCGTTGATTTCGCGAATCTTTGATGTCAAAAGGATCTCGACTCGAAATCAAAAACACGCGTGCTAGACTGCGCCGCCTCACGCGTCGGAATCGTTCCACCTCTCACCTTGAAATTCGATTCCGAATCCCTGTCGACGACGCTGCTCCTAGGCATGTTGCTTGGCCTAATCGCGATCTCCATGGACAGCACACTGCCCGCGCTACCGGCGATTCAAGAGGGGTTTTCGGCCACCACCGGTGAAGTACAAATGGTGCTGGGCGGCATCATGATGGGCTTTATCACCGGCCAACTGGCCGCCGGCCCGCTGGCTGATCGCTATGGTCGACGCCCCATTATGATTGGCGCGCTGTCGCTCTACCTGGTGGCGTCGCTTTGCTGCGCGCTCGCCCCCTCGTTATGGATCTTGTGTGTCGCACGATTTGGCCAAGGTTGCGCCGCGGTATTCGGGCCGGTGCTGGTACGCGCCATGGTGCGCGACCTGCATGCCAACGAAGCCGCGGCCCGCTTGATGGCGAGAGTGACGTTTGCGTTTGCCTTCATGCCAATTTTGATGCCTTTGATCGGCGGTTTTCTGGTGACTTGGTCCGGGTGGCGAGCGGTTTTCTGGATGCATTCGGCGCTTTGCGCGGTATTGCTCTTTTCGGTTATTGCCATACTTCCCGAAACCGCCACCTCAACGCGGCGCAATGTCGCGATACGACAGGTGATGCGCGACTACCTGTATTTACTCCTCCAGAAGAAATATCGCGCGCCCACCTCGCTGGTGGTGTGCTCGAACATGGGTGTGACCGCGTTCGTCACCAACTCGGCGCTGGTGACGATACCGGTGCTTGGATTTTCGCCGCGCGAATACGCCCTATTATTTTCTCTGGTGATGCTGGGATACATCTCTGGTGCGCGTGTGGGCGCGCGGCAGGTGATGCGTCTTGGCATCCCGCGCATGTTGCATCTGGCGTCGATGGCGGCGGCCACGGGAGGCGCGGCGATGGTGCTGCTCGCCATAACCGGGGTGGAATCCGGCGCTGCGATCGGTATTCCCATGGCGATTTTCATGTTTGGCAATGGCATGTTGACCCCCAGCACCACTGCGGCGGCTTTGTCGCCGTTTCCCAAGTTGGCCGGTTTAGCTTCTTCGTTGCAATCGATTCTTCATCTCATCGGCGGCATCCTCTTGGCGCTGGTTTTGTCGCTGGCGTTCGATGGCACCACGCTGCCACTTGCAGCGGCCATCGGCATGTGTGGGCTAACGCAGTTGGCGTTGGAACGCTACTACGCCCGCCAAAAAGCCTTTGCCCCCATCGCGGTGTAGCGCCGGCCTGCCAATCGGTATGTAAGCGATCAATCAACCGCGTTCTTGCCGAGGCACCCTTATCGTGCGTAAAGCGATGAATCTACGTAGGGGTTTGAGCGAATCGCCAAGGCAGCAGTGCTTCGTAATCTGCCAGGCACGTTGCCTTGGGTAGTTCGGCGAATAATTTGCACAGATACCGATAAGGCTCGATGCCGTTGGCCTTGGCGGTTTCGATCAGCGAATACAGATTGGCGCTGGCGGTGGCGCCTGCGACGGTGTCGGCGAATAACCAGTTTCGCCGCCCGATCACAAAGGGCCGAATCGCGTTCTCGCAGGGGTTGTTGTCGATGGGGTACGTGCCATTGTCAAGGAATCGCACCAGGCCCGGCCATTGGTTTTGCAGGTAGCTCAACGCTTTGCCAAGGAGACTACCGGGCATCACGCTATGGCGATGGGCCAGTAGCATCGTATGCAGTTTGTCGATTAACGCCCGACTGTGTTCTTGGCGAAACGCCAAGCGCTGTATAGCTGACATGTTTTTTGCCCTGGCCTCGATGGCGTAGAGCTCGCCAATGGTGGCAACGAATTGGGCGGCCGGTTGGTCTGCAGTGCGTGCGGCCTTGGGCAGCGCATCCAACGCTTCGACAAACTTTCGTCGCGCATGTGCCCAGCACCCCAGGTGGGTGAGCGCATAGGTCTGCGCTACGTTGGCGTACACCTCGTAGCCATCGGTGAGCAGCGCCACGCCTTTGCGTGCCCCGTCGTACAACCTCCTGGCCGTCTCGGCGCTGCGGCTGGGTGCGTAGGTGAACAGGTGAATCGGCGGACCACTGCCGCTCATTTGCGCCCACAGGTAGCTTTTTTGCTGGGCGGTTCGCCCGGGTTCTTTCAATACTTGCAACTCGGTCTCATCGCCGTGGATGAGATCGGCATCGAGCAACTGGTCGCGAAAGAGATTGATCATCGGTTGCACTGCCTGACCCACTCGCACCACCGACCCAGCCACCGTATTTCTGGAAATATCTCCACCCAAACGCCCAAGCAGTGCCCCTTGGCGGTAAAGAGGTAGTCCATCTTGGTATTTGGCGGTGATCACCCAAGCCAGGGCGTTCTCGGTGAACAGCCCCTTGGGGATCAGCCGCTGCGGCGCTGCGCTGGTGCGCATGCCCTTATCGCAGCAGGGGCAGGCGTATTTGACCCGCTCGTGGCGGATGACACGGATCTGGGCGGGGATGATGTCCAGTTGTTCGCTCGCCTCCACGCCGATCTCTTGCAACGTGGCGCCATCGTGCGGGCAGGTTCGTTCGGCCTCGGTCAGTTCATGGCGAATCACTTCACGGGGCAGCGCCGGATCAAGTGGTTTCCTGCCACGCTTGGCGCGGCTGTGGGCGGGGACGTTGATCTTATCGGTGACCGGCTCTTGTTCTTTGGGTTCGAGCGGGGCCAGTTGCTCGGCCTCGTTGAAGAACAGATCCTTCTGCTCGGTACCACGCGCTTCGGACTTGGCGGCGAACAGGCGGCGAATGAATACCGAGAGGCGCTCCTTCAGAAGATCGCGCTCGGTGCGCACCACACGCAACTCACCGCGAAGGGCTTCGCGCTCGGATTCGCTACGATCTAACCGCGCGCTTCTTTCGCGAAGGCGGATGAATTCTTCTTCGGTGATGGTGATTGCGCGCATTGTGTATTAGACAAATCACGCGCTATCGAGTTCCCTTAACTTGCGCGTTTATAGTGAATTATTTTATGCACATGCATCGCCTCGATGTCGATTCCTTCGAGCAACCAGTGCAACTGTTCAACGCTTAATGCAATCACGCGACCCTCGGTGCGTGGCCACGAAAATCGCTCGGCCTCAAGGCGTTTGGTGAGCAACCAAAAGCCGTTGGTCTGCCAGCCCAGGATCTTCACGCGATTGTGGCGCCGATTGCCGAACACGAAAAGCGCTGCAGCAAAGGGATCGAGTTTCAGGTCTTGCTCCACCAGCGCGGCAAGCCCGTTGATGGATTTACGAAAGTCAACCGACTCGCGGTGCAGGTACACCGCGAGCTTCGAATCGAAGCGAAACATCAGCGGCCCCAGAGGGCTTGGATCGCCGCGGACACCACCTCGGCATCGGCATCGATCAATTCCACGCGTACGCCATTGGGCAGACGGGCTCGCAATTGCGCGAGGACACCAAATCTTGGCGCATCCAAGCGAACAACCTTCACCGGCGCAAACGATGAACTGCTGGACATCGATATACCGCTGCTCTTCGGTACCAATTTGCCCACATCCCGAGGAGTAGCCGATTGGCGTGACGGTAATGATTTGCCCGCAACCTTGCGAATCGTCTCGCGCGCCGCGTACAACGAGTACACCGAAAGCCCGTTGACTCGCGCGTACTGCGCAAGGGACACCCCCTCGCGTTTGGCCGCCACCAGATGCGGCCCCCATCGATCCAGATTTACCCTGCCACTCATATCGCGCTCCTTCACCAATCAAAAAAGCGCGTATCTATACGGGAGTTACCTCAGGCTGGGAAGGACGGGGTTTATTGATCGCATACCAGATAGCGATAGCCCTGCGTTCGCAGCCACATCAAATTCTCTTCGGTGGCAATGCCTCGATCCATCACCACCAGCGATCCTGCCGGGGCCTGCAAGTCTTTGAGCATCCTCGCCAGCGTGCGTGCCTCCACCGCATTGCCGGCGAACACCTGGGAGCGTTTCACGAAACCACTGGCATCGAGCACCAAACCCAAGGTGAGCAGCAGCGCATCGGAGCGCTTCTCCTTGGAGTGGCCGCGCGCCGCCTTTGAATTTCGCTTTTGCGCGCCCTCGAAGTAGGTGTTGGTCAAGTCGTACAAAGTGACCGTGCTCTCCAGAGCAAACAGACTTCGCACACGTTCGAACATAAATGCTTCGATCTTCGCTTGGTGGTGCAACAGCAGGTCCGATGCCCGATACAGCCGCATCAGCGACATGTCCTCGAAATCAAAGTCCAGAATTTCTCCCAGTGCCGATTCGTTCTTCAACCACCCCCAAGTGGCCAGCTCCGATCCCGGCGCAGCCATGCGCCCAATCACGTTGCCAATGGCAGCGGCGCACTGCGCACGATTGATCCCCAAGGACTGTAGGTGCTCGATGAAACCGATTTCGTGCATCACCGAAAGCGCGACATGCTCCACCCCCACCGAGCGCGGTCGAAGATGCTCCAGCGAGTCGATATCGACCTCGACAAAGCATCGCCGCGTCGCGGTCACGTTCTTGCCTGGGTCGGGTTCTACGCGCTGCTCTTGGCGCAGCAGCAGTTGTGCGGCGTACAGCTGGGCGAGCTTCTCCAAATCAGGGGCAAGCGACAACAAGGCTGCCTGGCCAGAGAGAATTTCTTCGATACGCGCGCACAATGAAGGCCAATCGTCTTGGGCTACCGCGAAGTGGCGGCCCAAATTGAGCAGCGTGAATTGACGTACTGTCTTCCCCACGCGTTCGGTACGCACCAAGCGGTGGGTGAAGTACGATTCACCGGTGATTTTGTTGCGAGTGGACACGCGTCTTATGTACATGCTCCTCAGAGCATAGGGCGCAATGACGCACGCACTGCCGGTGACGAAAAATATTATGGCACTACAAAACGCTTTTCCGAATCAGCTGTAATGAAATCCGGTACTTACATTCGATCAACAGGGGTTTTGCACCAAATCATGTTAAAGATGGGCTAAGAAGGTGGCGAGCTTGGGGCAATTATATTGTTTTACGGTACTCATTTTCGTGGCCGCGATGGACGGGCTTCCAGCTTACGCGCAGCACGTGAGAGTCATCCCCCTCGGTTCCCACGACAACGAACTCTGCGCCTTCGACCGCGCGATGCTTTTGGAAGACCCCACCGGCGCGCGATTTTTATACGACCCCGGAAACACGGTCCGCGGCGCGGGGGACCCAAGGTTGGGGCGAATCGACGCGGTCCTCCTTAGCCACGTGCATGACGACCACATCGGCACGGCGCACCAACCCACGAGCAACGCGGGTAACTGCCCGAACCCGGATTTCTCCATTCCTGCAACACCGCATTCCAACACGGTGAATATCGCCGCAGGCAAGGGCGCGCAGCTCATCGTGGGCGCGGAGGCGGAGAACTTTTTCCGCGGCAAGGTCGCCGCCGCAGGAGGCGATCCGCAAAAGCTGGTGCGACCGATCCGCATGGGCGAGCAGCTCATGGTGGGCAAGGTGATGGTCGCAAGTGTTCCGGCCTCGCATGGCAATGGGTTATCCAGCGCCTTCGTCACGGGGCAGCTTGCGCAGATGCTCGCGGCCAATGGCCTCACGGCCTATGCGAGGCCTGCGGGTGGATTCGTTCTGCGTTTCAGCAACGGTCTTACGGTGTACTTGTCGGGGGACACTGGCGTAACCGCCGAACAAGCGCTGGTGGTGCGTGGCCAGTACAACGCTACCCTCGCGGTAATGAACATGGGGCGTTTCCCGCCTGCCCTGGGCCCGGAGGAGTTGAGCTATATCGTCAACGAGTTGGTCCGGCCGGAGGCGGTGATTATTTCGCATGTGGACGAGGCGGCAACCCTCAATGGCACGGTGGTGCCCGGCAGCAAAACCGCCGCGTTCATGAAAGCGGCGAAGATGCCGGTGTCCGTGCCGCGCAGCGGCAGGACGATGGAATTCGACGCCAATGCGAAATGCGTATCGGGGTGCTGAAGGTCGTCAACGGCTGCCTTGCGCCGCGACATCGTCGCGAGGTTCCTAGCAAACTCGGCGGGCGTATTGACCACGGTCTCCAGGGTTTGCTGACGCATGCATGGACCAAAATAACCTTTCGCTTCCCTAGAACTTCTCCGCCGCCCCCAGGTAGCGCCATTGCCCCGATTGCAAGCCCGCCATCGGAATCCTCCCAATGCGGATGCGCTTCATGGATATCACCTTCAGCCCGAAGCTCGCGCACATATGCGCGATCTGCCCAGCCTGCACATCCTTCATAGCGAACCGCAGGCGGGTTTCGTTCTGCCAGCTCACTTTAATGTAGGGGGGCATGCGTTCCTTGAAGGCGATGCCGCGATTGAGGCGGGTGAGGAAACCGGCGCGTAGTTCCGCAGCATCACTCGTGCCGGCCTTCGGCGGTGACGCCGCAGAAGTATTGTCCGGCAGGGCGACCTCGACCACGAACTCCTGTTCGATCTTCGAGGCATCTTCGCTTAACTTGCGGGCAACACGAAAGTCCTGCGTCAGCACCACCAGGCCGCTAGCGGCCGCTTCAAGAGACAGTCGCAGTTCCTGTTTGGCGAAATGGCGGTTGATAATGCGAATGCCCGAGCGGTCCTCGGGCGAGTGCGATGCCACGGTGATCAGGGCCATGGGCAGCGGAGCGTGCGGCCCGGCGTCGTAGCCAGCCGGCTTGTGCAGCAGGAGGGTGACGGCATCCACCGCACCGAGACGCGCGTTGGTGTCGATCTCGATTTTCTGGTTTAGCACCTTAAACTGCGGTGCCTCGATGATTTGGCCATCCACCCGCACCCAGCCGGACTCGATGTATTGCTCGGCCTCGCGGCGTGAGCACGATTTCAATCGCGCGACGCGCTTGGCGAGCCGTTCAGCGCCGTCGGATTCCGCTTCGGGGATGGCAGTCTCGGTCACGGGTTCGGTATTAGTTCGGCAACGCCACATGAATGAGACGTAGCTGCCGCCTCGCGAATGGCGCGCCACACGCGCTCGCCGGTAGCCGGCAGTGTTATTTCGGTAACGCCTAGTGGCGACAAGGCATCGATGATCGCGTTGACGATCGCAGCGGGTGCCGCGACATTGCCCGATTCGCTGCCACCCTTGACGCCCAACGGATTGCTGGGTGCGGGATCGAGCGACAGCTCCGAAATGATGTCCGGCATGTCATCGGCGCGGGGCATGCCGTAGTCGTTAAAAGACCCGGTGATCAATTGACCTGTTTCGCTGTCGTAGACCATTTCTTCGATACGGCTCTCGCCCAAGCCTTGGGCGATCGACCCATGCAATTGGCCGGCAAGAGTAAGTGGGTTGATGACAGCGCCGACATCATCGACCGCGAATAGCACGATGACATCAACTCGGCCGGTCTCGATATCGATTTCGACTTCGCCGATCATGCAGCCGTTCGGATAAGTATTGGGACCGGGGTGCGTGCCTACGCCCACGAGAGCCCCGCTATTGGCCCCCGAACGCGGCGCAACAGAACTGATTTGCGCGATTTCGGCCCAACCAACACTTCTATCGGTACCCTCGATGCGGAAACGGCCCGCGACGAATTCAAGATCGGATTCGGCAGCCTCGAGTAACGACGCTGCAGTTATCCTGCCTTTAGCAATCACTTCATCGGCGGCCGATTTCAATGCCGAACCGCCCGCGGCCATACTGCGTTGTGAAAACGTGCCACGTCCAAATGTAATCATGTCGGTATCGCCCTGAACAACGTCAATTTGCTCGGGGGGAATGCCGAGCCAGCCCGAGGCCATTTGCGTGTACATGGTTTCGTGGCCTTGGCCGGAGGAGAGCGTGCCCACTCGCAAGCTCAATGCGCCATTGGCGGCGAAGCGCATCTCCATTTGTTCGGCGTCCTTGCCGGCGCGTTGGCAATGCATCGATAGTCCGATACCGCGCAGCAACCCGCGTGCCTCGCTTTGCGCTCGGCGCGCGGGAAAACCCTCCCAATCGGCCAGTCGCAGACAAACATCGAGCACTCGCTTGAAATCACCGCCGTCGTAGTCATAGCCGCCTTGCGTGCGAAACGGCATGGCAGAGGCGGGAATAAGGTTGCGCCTGCGCATCGCCACGGGATCGATACGCATTTCACGCGCGGCTTGATCGATCAAGCGCTCCATGACGAAACTGGCCTCGGGCTTGCCTGAACCGCGATAGGGTCCGGTGGGGGAGGTATTGGTAAAGATTGCCTGCACGTGCGTGTGCATCCAAGGCAGATCGTAGGTACCGGTATAACCGGTGGCGGCATTCAATGGCGCCACGCCGGCCGATGTGGCGAGGTACGCGCCGAGATCGATCGCGACACGAGCGCGCAAGGCAAGAATTTTTCCGTCGCGATCCAGCGCCAATTCCGCCTCGGTATGCTGATGTCGGCCATGCGTGTCGCAGCACAGGCTCTCGCCGCGCTCCGCCGTCCACTTCACCGGACGATTGAGCCGGCGCGCGGCCCATAACACCAGAATTTCTTCGGGATAGAGTTGGCTTTTCATGCCAAATGCGCCACCAACGTCAGCGGCGATGACTCTCAAGGTCTCTACCGGCATGTTCAACACGCCGCACACCACTTCGCGAACCAGATGCGGCACTTGCGTGGACAGACACAAGGTCCATCTGCCGACGCCGTCATCGGCATAAGCCAAAGCCGATCGCCCCTCGATCGAATTGGCGGTTGCGCGCGGATAACGAACTGATAATCGGGTGACATGCGCGGCCGCGGCGAACGCCACATCGATTTGCTCGCGATTTCCACGTTCAAGCTCGAAACTCAGGTTTTGCGATGATTCGTCCCAGAGCAGGGCTGCGCCCTCGTGCAAAGCATTTTCCAGATTCACCGCGGGCAATGGTTCATAGTCAACCAACAGAAGTTCGCCTGCGTCCTTGGCTTGCTGCGGCGTTTCCGCGATGACGAGCGCGACTCGGTCGCCCACATGGCGCACCTTTCCATGAGCCAGCACCGGCTGCAAAGGGCGAAAGGATGGCCCCTCTTTGGGCGCGGGGAATGCATAACACGGCAAGCCGCGAATGCCGTCACCGATGATGTCGTCGCCCGTCAGAACAGCCAGGACCCCCGCCGCAGATAGGGCAGCCTGTTTATCGATACCGCGAATTCGCGCATGAGCATGCGGCGAGCGAACCACATGGGCAGCCGCCATGCCCTGTGGACTCTTATCGTCGACAAACAGCCCGCTCCCAGTCAAAAATCGCTGGTCTTCGAACCGCGGGATCGCGGCGCCAAGGGCAGTCGAATCCATGGCGAAATTATTCAGCTTGAATGCCCGCCCGCTTGATCATGCGTGCCTTGTATTCCAGGTCCGAGCGAATAAACGCCGCGAATTCTTCCGGCGAACTGATCGCAAGATCGTAACTTTTGCTGGTGACATGGAGTTCGCGAAACTGCGGGTCAGAATAAATACTCGTGATGCTCGATACGATCTTGTCGATGATCGGGCGCGGCGTGCCGCCGGTAGCAAGAATTCCAAACCACAGTTGCGGATCAAGCTCGGGAAATCCTGCTTCGCGCAGCGTTAGCACATTGGGAAATTGCGGATCGCGTTCGGCGCGAGCAATCGCCAACGCCTTCAATTTACTGGCGCGAATCATGGCATGGTGATTGCCCGAGCCCATACTCACCTGCACTTCGTTGGCGAGCAAGGCGGCGATGGCGGGCGCCGAACCTTTATACGGAATATGCGTGATCTGCGCGCCACTGAGGGCTTCCAGGTTCGCGTACACCAGATGCGGCTGACTACCCGTGCCATAAGAACTGTAATTAAGCGCGCCGGGTTTGGCCTTGGCCATGGCGACCAGTTCGGCCATTGAGTTCGCGGTTAGCGAAGGGTGCGCCAGCACCATTTGGGGCAGCGCCACCAGGCGCGTGAGCGGCGCGAAATCCTTGAGCGGATCGTAGGGAAGCTTCTTGTAGACATGGGGATTGCTGGTAATGGTGGTGTCGCTGGTGAGGAGCAGGGTGTAGCCATCTGGCGGGGCCTTGGCGACGAATTCGGCCCCGAGCAAAGTGCCGGCCCCGGCTTTGTTTTCAACGATGACCGGCGCGCCCCATGAGCGTGCGAGGCGATCAGCCAACGGGCGCGCAAGAATATCCACGCCGCCCCCGGGCGGATAGGGCACCACGATCCGCACCGGCTTCGCGGGAAAGTCCTGGCACCACAAGGGAGTAGCGTGAAGCAGAGGCAAACCGATGAGCAGAATGACTTTACCTATCGACGTTTTCATATGTTGCCCCTTTCATAGTCAGGCAATTGAGCCGTGATGCGTTTTCCATTTCGCAACACTATCCTGTCAGGTTCTCCGCGACACAGCATAGTGTCAATATCGCAAGAGGAAAAGATGATCAAATCCGCTGCGTTTCCCGGCGCGATCATGCCACTGCCTGCTAGGCGCATCAGGTGTGCCGGTGTGCGCGTCACCGCTGCGGGCCAGTCGCCAAAGGGTCGATCCAGATGCGCCACCTTCGCAGCGAAAGAAAATACCTCTAAAAGATCGTGGTCACCATAGGGATGGAACGCATCGCGAACGTTGTCACTCGCCAGGGCGACTGGAATGCCACGCGAGCGCAATTCGTGCAGCAAAGTCACGCCGCGCCAGTGAGGGGTGCGGGGCGAAGCATCATCGGCAAATGATCGGTCCTGAATATACATATTGCACATCGGCAGGCTAACGATGCCCATGCCGACCTCTGCCACGGTATTCATGGTTTTTTCGACATTCTCGGCCGATTGCACCGCTAAGCTGCAGGCGTGGCCGCATAAAACCTTGTCTTTGAACTTATTTCTTACTACCGCCTTGGCAATGCGTAACAGCGCATTGGAATTCGGATCGCCATTTTCATCGGTGTGAAAATCAAGATCCAATCCCCGCTCGGTGGCGAGCTGGACGATTCGGTCGAGCAAATCATCAAGGTCAGCGGTGACATAGACGACCGCGCCCAGTACGCCTTGGTGCTTGGCAACCAAATCGGCCAATCGACCGCCAGCTTCCTTGTCTCGAAAATACTCTATCGAAACCAGACAAGCAGCCTGGAGTTCGATGCGTCCTGACCATTCGCGGCGAAGTTCGGCATATAGCGGCCAACTCTTGGCCGCAAAATCACCCAGCGAATCCAAATGCGTGCGGATTGCACGCGTGCCGTGCGCGTAGCTTGCAGCAAGACCGAATTCCATTCGCCGTCGCATGTCATCGGGCGTCCAATGAACGCGGTCCGCGGCAATGGCTTTGATCGCGCCTTGGAAAGTACCATCGGGGTTGGGCGCGCGATTCCAAGTGTGCCCTTTATCGAGATGCGTGTGAATGTCGACGAAGCAAGGCCAGACTTGGCGGCCTTTAAGCGAGATCAACGGTAATTCCGACTTCGATTCACCACTGGGCGCAACCGCAACGATGTTTCCCTCGGCAATATCGATGTCCACGGCGGTTGATTGCGCGGTGCCCTGGACTTGGCGAGGCAGTAGCGCGCTGGGCACCTGCGCTGCGGCAAGGCGAAAACGATTAAGGTCAAGAAAATCAATATTGCCTGGCATAGCGGCATCCGGGATCTAATATGTCCATTCAATGTAGCGGATTTTCGCAAAAATAGAGTAGGATTTCGCAATCAGTCTCGATGACTTACGGACACGTTCCAATAAAGCATGACAATTCCCGCCTCGCCCTCCGCAATAAGACCGAACCCAATCCAGTTTGGTGTGTATATCAACAATCGCGCCGCCGTGTTCATGGGCGAAGCGTTTTCCATGAAGCAGTTGCTGGAGAACGCCGTGCATGCAGACAACGTAGGAATCGATTTCGTCTCGGTGGGCGACAGCATCCTCGCCAAGCCGCGTTACATGCCGATTCCGACCCTCGCCGCCGTGGCGGCGCAGACGCGCCGCGTCAAACTGGCTACCGGCATTCTTCAACCGCACATGCGCCATCCGGTGTTGCTCGCGCAGGACTGGGCCACCTTGGATGAAATTTCCGAAGGCCGCAGCGAATTCGTGGTGGGTCTGGGTACCGGCGAGCCTGCGATGGTCGAACGCGAATATGAGTTGATTGGAATTGCGAAGAAAAAGCGTGGTGTGGCTTTCGATGAATCGATCCGTCTGATCAAGCGACTTTGGACAGAAGACCATGTCAGCTTCAAGGGCGAGGTGTTCTCCTGCGACGATGTCAGCATTGGTTATCGCCCGCGGGCGCAACCGCATCCACCCATCGTGGTGGCCTGTGGCGGCTTCGTTCCCAAGCAGGCGGGGTTCGGGCCCAATGATTTTTTCTCGGAGAAAAATGCGGGCAAGTTCGTCGGCCCCTGGGATCGCGTGGCGCGACTTGCCGACGGTTGGATCACCGGGATCATCACGCCCGACGAATATCGCGATACCTTGGCCATTATCAAGACGCTGGCAAAGGATCGCTATCAACGAACACTTGGCGAGGATTTCATTCGCCGCATTAATTTATTTCTATGCGTCGGCCCCGATGATGACGCCGCGCGGCGCGAAGGCCAGACCATGATGGAGGCGTATCACCAAAGGCCGTTTGATCAAGATACCTTGGATCGCTGGCTGCTCTCGGGTTCCGCGCAAACTTGCGCCGATAGGCTGCTCGAATACGTGCGCGCCGGGGCGAATTCATTTCAAGTAGTGCTCGCCTCCTACGACCAACGAAAGCAAATCAATGCTTTGGCGCAAGAAGTAATCCCTCTGGTCCGCGCCGCGCAATAAGGATGAAAACCTCCTACGACGTGGTGGTGGTCGGATCGGGTTGCGCGGGTTGCATGGCGGCGATTGCCGCGGCGGATGCCGGCGCCAGCGTGCTCTTAGTGGAAAAATCGCCGCACATCGGCGGCACCTCGATGCTCTCCAGCGGCTTCGCGCGTGTGGCCTCCGACGCGGCGGACGCCGCCGACTATCTAGACCATACCTCCGGTCATCGCGTCAACCGCAAGCTTGCCGAAGCCTTGGCGCAGGGCATGACCGAAGTGCCGCGCTTGCTACAAGAACTCGCGGCGCGAGCCAATGCCAAGGTAAGTGTCCGATTTGGCGCACAGCAGGCGGTGAATGAAACCGAAGACTTGTACGACTGGCCGGGGCGCGACAGCCTCGGGTGGGCCGGCATCGAAAGTGTCGATGGATTCGATCACTATCCCTGGGTAACGGGGGGCTCGAAAGGGCAATTGCTGATACGAGTGCTGGAACGCAATATCGAGGAACGTGGGCTCGAAATTTGCTTTGATACCCCCGCAACCCGTCTCCTATGCAGCGAGGAATCCAATCGAATGAGGCAGGTCACAGGCGTAATGGTCAGGCACAACGGACGCGAAACGGCAATTCAAGCCAAGGGTGGTGTCGTATTAGCCACCGGCGGGTTCGAATTCAACCAAAAGATGCTGCGCGATTACCTGGAGATTCCGGTTCTGTTGCCTATGGGTCACGCAGGCAATACGGGGGATGGCATCAACATGTCCATCGAGGCAGGTGCGGCGCTGTGGCACATGTGGCATGTACATGGCTCCTATGGCTATAAGCTGCCCAATCTCCCCGTCGCGGTGCGCAACCCGTTGGGGGGTGCACGAAATCCGGGCAGGCCGCTTGCCTGGATTCTGGTCGATCAACAAGGAAACCGGTTTACGAACGAATTGCCGCGCGCGCCGCAGGACACCTTGTCGCGACCGCTCGGACGTTTGAACGAAGAAACCGGCCGCCATGACCGGATTCCGGCCTGGATGATTTTCGATGAGAGCGCGCGCCAACGCGGCCCCATAGGGCGTCCTGTCGCCTCGCAAGCCGAACATAGGTACGAATGGTCCAAAGACAATTCGGCGGAGATCAAAAAAGGATGGATCAAACAGGCGTCAACCGTCGATGCGTTGGCCAAGTTAATGGGTGTGGATGCGAGCCTATTGGTTCGCACAGTCGACACTTGGAATCGCGATGTCGCAGCGGGCGAGGATACGCGCCACGGCCGTCCCGCAGCAAGCATGGTGGCCATTGATGCACCACCGTTTTACGCCATCGAAGTCTGGCCGGTGGTCAGCAATACTCAAGGTGGCCCCGTGCATGATGAAGCGCAGCGGGTGCTGGATACGCATGGACAACCGATTCCCGGACTCTATGCGGCCGGAGAGTTAGGTTCCTATTTCGGTCACATCTATCTATTGGGTGGAAACATTACCGAAGGTCTGGCAGGCGGGCACCTCGCCGCACAGGGCGCCGCCGGGCGAGCACGCGCAACGAATCCCGTGGAGGCAGGAGCATGAGCGAAGCCGGATCCAAGGCCGATATTCGCGAACCAGGCAACGCCGCGGAAGTCGAAAGCAAATTGGAGGCGAGACGTCAGTGGATCGAGATGCTGGTGTTGCGCTCGCTCTCAGTGGTGATCTTGCTCGTTCTGTGGGAGGGCGTATCACGGGTTGTCTCCGCCGATATCGTACCCTCGGTGACGCGTGTCTACGCAGTATTCATGGCGTCCTTGGACGATGGTTACGTGTGGAAAGATATGGCCGTCACGGCTGGACGTGTCGTCGCCGCGTTTTCACTGGCGATGATGATCGCGCTGACCGCCGGCATGGCCCTGGGCACGATACGTTGGTTCGGAAAAATGTTCGATTTCTGGGTCACCATCGCCGCCGCGGTGCCCTCCATTCTCTACATAGTCATCGCCTATTTGTGGTTGGGATTGAACGATGTCGCCGCGATCGCGGCGTCGGCCATCGTGGTCGCCCCGTCGGCGACCTTCAATGTGATACAGGGCGTCAAGGCTATCGACCCCGGTTTGTCGGAAATGGCGCGGGCGTTTCGCGTGCCCAGCCGCGCTATTCTTTGGCGCGTGTTGTTGCCGCAAACCCTGCCTTACCTTTTCGCTGCGGGGCGCACTGGGTTGGCACTTACCTGGAAGATTGTGATTTTCGTGGAATTGATGGGGCGCTCTTCCGGGGTTGGATACCGCATTCAATATTTCTATAGCCTTTTCAACATGGAGCGAGTTTTGGCCTCGGCCTTGCCTTTCATGTTGGTGATGCTGTTGATTGAATTGGTGGTAATACGCCGGCTTGAGGCATATCTATTTCGCTGGCGCCGCGAGGAGGCGCGATGAGCGAATCCAACGCCAACACCATGCCCGCGATTTCGTTTCGCGGCATCAGGAAAGTTTTTCAGTCTCCGGAAGGCGCCGTCACGGCTATCGACAACTTGAGTTTCGATGTCGCGCCGAAGCAATTTACCGCCCTGGTCGGCCCCAGCGGTTGCGGGAAATCTACACTTTTGCATATCGCAGCAGGCCTAGACACGCGCTTCGAGGGTCAATTTCAATCCAATGAGTTGGATTTTGGCCTGCGTATGGCCTGCGTTTTCCAGGCGCCTCGATTGCTGCCATGGCTCACCACCGCGGAGAATGTCGAGTTCGTTCTCAAGGAGCGGGGCGTACCGGCTGACAAACGCAAGGCGGACGTGCAGCGCTTCCTCGAACTGGTTGGCCTGCATGGGTTCGAGGATCGTTTTCCCAGCCAGTTGTCAGGGGGCATGCAACAAAGGGTGTCTCTGGCTCGGGCCTTGGCGATTGATCCTTCGGTATTGCTGATGGACGAACCCTTCAGTGCGCTGGATGAATTGACCGCGCGCCGACTGAGGATCGAATTATTACGACTACATGCGGCGCAACCGCACACCGTGCTGTTTGTCACGCATAACGTGACCGAAGCGGCTTACCTCGCGGACAGAGTAATCATCATGAGCCCACGGCCTGGGCGAATCATTTCCGAGGTCAAAGTGGAAATTCCTTATCCCAGGGATTACGAAAGCGTCGAAGTTGCCGCAGTGGCGCGGCGCATCGTCGATCACTTGAAACTGTAATAAATGAGTTTATCCTGATATCTTGTCTGGTCACCGAAAGGAAGCATCATGAAACATTCGCCATCTAAGTTATTGCACGCCGTTTCGGCTTCGGCATTATTACTTGGCAGCCTCGCTTCAATGGCGCCCACGGGTGTTTATGCCGCAGAGGCTACCAAGGCGCCCGCCGCACCGGTAGTGCTGCGTTGGTCAACCATCGAGAACGCCAGCCAATCGTACTTCCCGGTATTGCTCCGCGAACGCGGCATCGGCGCCAAGTACGGCATCGATGTGCAAATCCTGCCCATCAGCCAGACGCAAGCACAATGGACCACCATGCGCTCAGGCGACGCTGACATCTCCAGCGGCAGCGTGCTTGATCTGATGCGCCAACGCCAGGGCGGATTGCAAGCCAAAGCAGTCTCGGCGTTCCTCCTATATGGAAACCAAATCGTTACCCTCGCGGATAAACCCTATACCAAGCTCACCGATCTCAAGGGGCAGAAAGTCGGCACACCCAGCGCGACATTGCTTGATTGGATGATTATTCGCGCGGCAGGGAAAAAGGCGGAAGGTTTCGATGTGGAGCGCGACGCGGTGGTGCAAAACGCCGCGCCAGGCTTACTCAATGGCGCCCTGAATAAAGGGGATATCGCCGCGGCCCTGCAATTCTCCGATTTCACTTTGGGCCCATTAACATCGGGCAAATACAAATCCGTCACCACGGTGCCCAAGCAAATGGTCGCTGCTGGGTACGACCCGGAATCGTTTTATTTAACCTTCAACCTGACTGACGCCTGGGCGAAAAAGAATCCCGGGATGGTCCCCAACGTGGTTGCCGCGATTGAAGAGGCGAGACGCGTGATGTTGAGCGACGACTCGGTATGGCCGGCGCTGGCCAAGCGTGGTGGTTTAACCGATCCGACGTTGCTCAAACCTTACATCGCCATGCTGCACGGCTCTTTACGTGCGACTCTTTCAGAATCGAAACTCGCCCCTACGCAGGCCATGTTGACGGCAATCGTCGAAACCGTTGGCCAGACCTCGGTCGGCGTTAGCGTGATCGACAAGGAGGGGTTTGATTTCAAGAGCTATGAAGCTGGTCGGGCGATGAAACGATAAATTTAGAGAAGTACTGAACAAGGGGCCTTCGCCCCTTGTATATCCCCGATGTTAGAGGGAAACTTTAAATGACTTGCTGGGATACTGAACTTGATCAGTGTTTCCTTAGATGCGACCACTGATGCTTGGAATATTTTTAAGCGGAATACA
>JBJXEY010000348.1:0-16548 GCA_046153355.1 Burkholderiales bacterium | reverse complement strand
CCGCCCAATCTGGCGCGCACCACAGTGCCGGTGTTGGTGAATTACTTTACCGGCGATGCCACCACCTTTCCCACCGATATTCGCGACTGGTGCGACGCCGCCGGTACGCGCGGCGAACGAGTTGATTACAAGGGCGTGCCGCACTATCCGCACAAGTTTCCTGATCAAATCGAGCGGCTGGCTTCGTCCCTCGCCGAATGGGGCATGCGCGGGTAACGGGATAAGTTTCAGAGCAATTCAATAAGTTTCAAAGCTGTTCAATAAGTATCAAAGCCATCTATGCGCAAAGAAGACAACGACCTGTATTGCAATGTCGAGCCGGGCTGGCCACTGCACGAGATGGCCACGCGTTACTGGTTGCCCTTCTTGCGCTGCGAAGCATTGCAGTCCGATGGTGCTCCCGTCAAAGTCGAGCTGCTGGGCGAGCACTATGTTGCGTTTCGTGCCGGCAATGGCCGCGTGGGTCTGTTAGATGAACAATGTTCGCACCGCGGTATTTCGCTTTCGCTCGCGCGCAACGAGGGCAACGCGCTCACCTGTATTTTTCATGGCTGGACTTACGACGCCTCCGGTGCCTGTATTCGCACGCCCACCGAAGCCGACGCGAATTTTCCGCAGCGAGTCAAGGTGCGCGCATTTCCGGTGCGCGAAGCCGGCGGCGCCTGCTGGGTCTACCTTGGCCCCGGCGATCCGCCGCGCTTCCCGGATTTTGATTTCAATTACGTTGCCGACAATCATCGCCGCGCACGCGTGGGTTATACCGAATCCAACTGGACGCAGAATTTCGAGATCCTGCTCGATTCATCGCACATCGCCGTGCTGCATCGAAACCTGGTCACCTCGGGGGTAAATTTAAGCCTCGGCGCCGCCGTCGGCATCGACGCGCCCAAGCTCGAGGTGCACAACACCCCCTACGGTTTTCAAGCGTTTTCGCGCCGCGACCGCCCCGATGGCAGCACCTACCTGCGCGTCACCGAATACGTCGCGCCCTTTACCTGCCTGATCGGCTCATCCACCGAAGAAGAATCCAAGGTGCTGATGTATGTGCCCATCAATAATCGCCGCAGCGCCTTCTGGTTTTTCTATTGGGATACGCGCCACGACCAACAATGGTGGCGCGAGCAGTACACCAAAATGGGCGTGGTTGACCGGTTCTTTGGCAATGACGACGATCTGCTGGGTTGGCAGGTGCATCGTGACAAACCCGCCTTCGGTCAGAATCGCGCGGCTATGAAGACGCAAAGCTGGTCGGGGCTTAACTCCTTGCAGGCCGAGGATTGCGTGGTGGCGGAGAGCATGCCCATGATCGATCGCACCAAGGAGCAACTCGGTAAAAGCGATCTGGTGATCGCGGCGATGCGCCGCGAGTTGTTATCGCATCTCAAGACATTTCAGGAAACGGGGCGCGCCTACGGTCTGGGCCCCGAGGGCAATGGCAATGGCATAACCTACCGGTCGCTTCGCGCCACCTCGGAAGTTGTTCCTTCAACTACCGATATGTTCGATTATCACAACCGCATGCTGCGCGAAGCGCGAACTGCGGAACAACAAAGCCGCGATGCGCGCGTGGCGGCGAAATCACCGGTGGAAGTATGAGCCGCCCCTATCACAATGTGCCGCGATGTGAGCTAAGGCAAAAGGATAATTCATGAGTCAAGACCAACTTTTCATCGCCGCCATTTCACGAAGAGCCACAGCTGGAGCAGTTCTCGGGGCATTTCTACTTTGTCTCACTGTGCGACTCACATCGTCCGTAGCACTCGCGCAGCAGGATATATATCCATCCAAACCGGTTCGCGTCATTGTCGGCGTGGAACCCGGTGGCCCCTCCGATCTGGTGACGCGCACCGTATCGCGCATGCTTGCTGATCGAATGGGGCAAAGTTTCGTGGTCGAAAACCGCGCGGGCGCAGGCGGCTCCATTGGCCTTCAAGCCTTGGCGAGCGCGCCCAAGGATGGCTACACGCTGGGCTGGGCAAGTTTTTCCTCGGTGGTGCTACGGCCCGCCATCAATATCTCGGCGGTGCCCTTCGATCCCGAGAAGGAACTCGTGCCCGTGTCGATGATGGCCGAGCAGGCGTTTGTGCTCGCCATCAATGCGTCATTGCGCGCCAACAATCTCAAGGAATTGCTCGCGGTCCTAAAAGAAAATCCCGGCAAGTACAACTTCACCTCGCCCGGCGCCGGCGGCCTGCCGCACCTCTTGGGAGAAATCATGAAACGCCGCGCCGGGGTGGACATCGTCCATATCCCCTTCAAAGGCGACCGTGTCGCCTTTCAAAGTCTGATGGTGGGCGATGTGCACCTGTATTTCACCGCGCCCAATCTGTATGGCGGCGGCGGGGACAAGATCCGTGTGCTGGCTATCGCCGCGCCGCGACGCTCGGCGCAATACCCCGGCATCGCCACCATGGAAGAAGCCGGCCTGCCAGGCATGGGTTATACCGCCTGGCACGCCTTGTTCTCGCCGTCTGGCGTACCCAGGCCGGTGATCAATCGCATTGACAAAGAAGTGCGCAGCGCGCTGGTATCAAACGAGGGCAAGGCCAGCATCGAGAAAATGGGCTTTAACGCAGGCAGCGAAACCTCGGAGGCATTTGCCGCGCGTTTTCTGGACGAGTCGCGGCAATGGAAAAAGATTATTTCCGAGTTGAATCTAAAAATCGATTGATGCGCCAATGCGATGAAATCGGCGACGAAAGACGCGGCATAGGCTACTTATTGCACCTCGACCTTGGCGTCCCTCACCACACGCGCCCAGGTCTCTAACTCGGTTTTCATCAAGGCGGTCAAATCTTCTGGCGTACCACCGGTAGGCACTTGACCGGTCTTGGCGAGTTCGGCGACGAAATCGGGCGATTTGGCGATGGCATTAATTTCGTTATTAAGGCGCGTAATCACGACTTGCGGGGTTTTTAACGGCGCGGCCAAACCAAACCAGCCGCGCACTACTTCGAGATAGTTAATTCCTTGCGCCTGCATGGTTTGCACCTGCGGCAGCGCCGGCAGGCCGGTGGTGCCAGTGACCCCCAACATGCGCATACGCCCGCTCAACACTATCGGCGCTAAGCCCGCAGCCACCGACATGATCATCTGCGTGTGCCCACCCTGCACACCGTTCAACGCATCGCTGATGCTTTTATGCGGCACATGCACCATGTTGATGCCGTTTTGCAACTTTAAAAGTTCCAGCGACAGATGATGTGGCGTGCCATGGCCGGGGCTCGCGTAATCGAGCTTGCCCGGATTTTGTTTGGCATAGGCGATCAGCTCCTGCATATTCTTCGCCGGTACCGAGGGCGTTACCGCGAAGCCATATTCCGAGCCGGCCATTCTGGCGATCGGCATAAAGTCCTTGATCGGGTCGAAGGGCACATTTTTGTGCGTCGAGGGCACGATGGTGGAGGTTGAGAAGAGACTGGTCAGGTTGTAGCCGTTGGGCGTCTGGCGCATGCCGTATTCGGTTCCCAGGATGGTGCTGGCGCCGGGTTTGTTCTCCACCACGAAAGATTGACCTAAACGCTTACTCAAGCGATCAGCATATAAACGCAGGCCCAGATCGGTGCCGCTGCCCGCGCCAATCGCCAACACGATCACGCTGGGGCGATTGGGGTAGTCGGATTGCGCAAACGCGAGTGAGGCGGCGAACAACGCGGCAACGGTGCTTGCTATCTTAAATTTAGGCAACATAACAATGCTCCTTGAAAAACGGCTAGAAAGAAATCAGGTCGCGCCTGCAATCCGTGCATGCGAGAAAAGAAACGACTCGACACGCGTCGGATCGCCGCGCGCCCAGCCACATTCGGTGCCAATGCCGTCCACCCGCGTGTATTTGCGCGCCGCGGCCAAACGCGTATCGTCGCCCGCCGCATCGTTGTGATGAATGAGGCCGAGATAAAGATGCGTGGCAGGAGAAATTTTCAGATCTCGCAGCGGCGCGTAAAACGCCTCATCAGTGCGCTTTTTCATCACCGGCAAATGGAAAAATTGAATCGGCCGCTTCACCGCGGCGGCGATGCGGTTGGTCATCTCCACCATAATGCCGGCGTCCTTAGGCAGCACCATGTGTTCGTCCGCCGGGCTGCCATAACAAAGGTGGTAACCCAGCTCTACGGGTTCGGGTACGCCTTCGCCAATCTGCCGTAATACCTCGATGGTCTCGGTTTTGAAATCAATGGGGCCGGGCTCGTAATAGTTCTCCCACGCGAGCACTTCCTGGCAAACGTCCCATTGAATCGCGACACGATCTTTGGGAATAGCGCGTGCGATCGATTCCACTTCGCCAATGAAATGCCGCACTAGACCGGGAATCACCGCGGGCCGATCCGCAGGGAGGATGTTGTTGTAGGTGGGTGCCAGTGGCGAGGGAATGCTCACTTGAAATTTCACGCCAGCCGGAATCACACCGGCTTTTTGCAATTTGTCGAAGCTGGCGAAGGATTCGATCGCCATGTCGGCGTAGCCAGTCTTGAACCCCTCAGCATTGACACTGGCGCCTTTTTTGACCCGCAAGCGCGGAATCTCGCGCACCACCTTGCCATCCCACTGGGTGAATTTGAACGGCGGCACATCGTGCGCGACTTCGATGGCCGGGTGCTGCGCCAGCACGTCCTGCAAAAACGAATCCAGGATTTACGGATGCCAGTCTCGCCATCGGGCAGCCGCGTGAGAAACCTTCCCACGCCTTGACTTAAGGTCTTGAACACGGCTTCCGCATCGGGCAAGGGAACGCTGCCAACCAAATGCACCACTGTCTTTACCTCACGTTCCGCCATGACGCGCTCCTTGGTCAGGTTTATTCGGGCTTGATATTGCCGACCTTGATCACGTTCTGCCAGGTCGAAAGCTCGCTGCGCATTATCGCGCCCAACTCCGCCCCGGTTGTGGTCTGGGCTTCGATGCCACGTTTGAGCAGATCAGCTTTCATCACCGGCTCATTGACGATGGCGCTCAGCTCCGTGCTCAAGCGGGCAATAATTTCCGTACGCGTGCCAGTCGGGGCGAACAGGCCATACCAGAGCACGGTGGTGTAATCCTTAAACCCGAGCTCGCCCATGCTGGGCACGTCCGGATAAAGCGGAGCGCGGCGCGGACCTGCCGAGGCCAACGCCTTTAGCTTGCCCGAGCGCACATGCGGCAGGCCAGCCTCGGAGACGCCCTGCATGAACTGCACGTCGCCAGCGATCAAGCCATTCAAGGCGGCGACGATACCTTTGTGCGGAATATGCACCATGTTGGCGCCGGTCTGCATTTTGAAAAGTTCGGTCACCAGATGGCCATAGGTGCCCACTGCGGGTGAGGAGTAGTTGAGCTTTCCGGGATGCGCCTTGGTATGCGCGATGAATTCCGCCATGTTGTTGGCCGGTACCGCGCCATGAACCAAAATCATCGAAGAGCCGGTGCCCAATTGCATAATTGGCGCGAAGTCCTTGAGCGGATCGTAGGGCGTGGGGCGGATCGCCGAGAGAATCAACATCGAGTTATTACCCATCATGATCTGATATCCATCGGGCGCGGCCTTGGCGATGTATTCAAAGCCAATCAAGCCACCAGCCCCGGCTTTGTTATCCACCACGATGGGTTGGCCCAGGCGCTCGCCCAACTTCGGGCTTATTTGGCGCGCCAGAATATCCTGCCCGGAGCCCGCGGAGAACGGCAGCACGAAGCGAATAAATTTGTTGGGAAAATTCTCCTGCGCGTGCGCGGCAAGCGAAGCACCACCGAGCACAGTACCTGCAAACAACAAGGGGAATAACGGTTTACCCACGAATTTCATTTGCACTACCTCCTGGGAATTGAAACCTAACCAAGTCTCGAACGACAACCAAACCACTTTGCCATGACCCAGCGGAATTTGCCAGTGTTAGTCTTCGCGCCTCATGGAACCCACAAAGCCCAAAGCCGAGAACCCCATTAATCCGCATCGCGGCCCGCTATACACCTTGCGTTTTCGCGAGTTTCGCCTCTTCTGGATTGGCCAGATCGCGCAGGCCTGCGGCATGATGATGTTCAATTTCACGCTGGGTTGGCTGGCGTTCGAGCTCACCGGGTCACCGGCCAAACTCGCGCTTGTTCATTTGTTCGGCTTTGCGCCGCAAATCGCGCTCACCCTGGTCGGAGGGGTCTTAGCTGATCGATGGGACGCGCGCAAGTTAATTGGCTTCGCGGAAACCGCAAGTGCGCTGGTGATGTTCGCGTTGGGCGCGCTCACCCTCGCTGGTTTAGTTGAATTCTGGCATCTGGCGTTAGCCTCTTTTCTCATCGGCGCGACCACCTCCATCGACGAACCGGCGCGCTCGACTTTTTTCTCACGCCTATTGCCGGATCGCTCGCACCTGCGCGCCGCCGTACCGCTGGTGTCGATGGCCTGGGGTGGCACCCGTATCGTTGCGCCGTCGATTGCCGGATTTGTTATTGCCGCGGCGGGAGCCGAGGCAAGCTTTCTCGTCGCCGCATGCGGAATCTCATTGTTGGTAGCGATCATGACCATGCTGCATCCAGCCGCGCCCGCGTCGCCCTCGCACGGCGGCGGCATGCTGGGTAATTTCACCGCCAGCGTGCGCTATGTGCACGGCAAGGAAGTGTTCGCCAAAGTTATCCTCGCGGCGCTGCTCAACGCCTGCTTTGCCATGGGTTACGTGCACATGCTGCCGGTATTCGCCAAGGATGTTTTGGCCGTGGACGCGCGCGGCCTGGGGATTCTTTCTTCCGCTTCGGGCGTAGGGTCGATCACGGGTTTGCTCACCTTTGCCTGGACACAACGACACGTATCGCCGCGCAATATTATTCTCGCTGCCCTCACCTGCCTGAACGTAGCGTTATTGATTTTCGCTTGGAGCGATTCGTTTTATTTGTCGGTCGCGCTATTGGCCGTGGCAGGTCTCGCGCATTCTTATTTCCTCACCGGCACCCAGGTGATCTTGCAGACACTGGTGGAGGAGAACTATCGCGGCCGCGTGATGGCTTTGTTTAGCCTGGTGTGGAGCATGATGGTGTTATCGGGCTTTTTGCTGAACCTAATCGCCGATATCACCAGCCCGAGATGGGCATTAACCTGCGGCAATCTCGCGGTGCTGTGTTTTGTGTGGCTGTCGCTTGCGCGAAGCTTGCCTTTGCGGGAGGTGCGACTAGGCGGGCCAACAGCGAGCTAGCACCCAAAGCACATGGCACGAACAGTGGAGTGCCACGCACTGACTGACTTGAACAAAATTCACCCGACTCATGCACCCAAACATCGACCACATTCAAACCACCCACACCGGCAGCCTGCCGCGCCCCGAAGACCTGGTGCGCATGATGTATGCCAAGGAATCCGGGGTACCGGTGGAATCAGCCCCGCTGGCCACGCGGATCAAGGACGCGGTCGCCGAAATCGTGCAACGCCAGATCAAGGCCGGCATCGATTACGTGAACGATGGCGAGATGTCAAAACCCAGTTATGCAACCTATATTAAGGATCGAATATCTGGTTTTGGTGGTGCTGATAATACATTTGTTTATCAAGATCTTGCAGATTTTCCGGCGCTGGCCAAACGCGTCTTTGGCGACCCTGGGCGCTCGCGGCGGCGTACACCTGCGTGCAATGCGCCCTTGACGCTAAAGGACGGTAACGCCGTTCTGGCCGACGTGGCCAATCTGCAGGCAGCCCTCAGTGGTTCTGGCAAGGCGACGGGCTTTCTCACCGCCGCCTCGCCCGGTGTGGTGTCGCTATTTTTCCGTAACGAGTATTACCCCAGTGAAGAAGCGTATCTCTTCGCTATCGCGGACGTGATGCGACATGAATACAAGGCGGTCACTGATGCCGGGTTCGATTTGCAACTGGATTGCCCCGACCTTGCCATGGGGCGGCATATCCAATATGCGAGCCTGTCTTTGACGGAATTTAAGAAACGCGCGCAAATGCATGTTGCCGCGATGAACCACGCACTGCAAGATATTCCGCCCGAACAACTGCGCCTACATTTATGCTGGGGCAATTACGAAGGCCCGCATCATTACGATGTGCCTCTGGCCGAGATCATTGACATTGCTTTCTCAGCGCGCCCCGCGGCGATTTCATTTGAAGCCGCGAATCCGCGCCACGCGCATGAGTGGGCACTATTTGAAAAAGTAAAACTACCCGAGGGCAAGCTGCTCATACCCGGCGTGCTCGAATCCAAATCCAATTTCATCGAACACCCCGAACTCATCGCGCAACGCATCACGCGCTACGCAAAACTCGTGGGGCGCGAGAACGTCATCGCCGGCAGCGATTGCGGCTATGGCACCTGGGTGGGGCAGGCGGCAGTGGACCCCGAGGTGGTGTGGGCGAAACTCGCGGCGCTCACCGAGGGGGCGCGCATTGCATCGCGCGATTTCGGCAATTGCTGAAACAAAATGACCTTCATACCCGATGCATACGAATGCGTTGCTTTCGAGCGTTTATCGGAACAAAATTTGCGGGACAAAATTTGTACAGAAACCTTTGCAAGGAATTTACTCTGTCTCGGGAATTGCTCTAACAGGACAAGGAGAATCACCATGAGTGCTATTGGTCGCGTAGGAATGCTTTTGCTGGGTTGCGTTTTCGCATCGGGTGCTGCCTTGGCGCAGAAGTACCCCGTCAAGTCGATACGCGTCGTTGTACCTCTTCCAGCCGGCGACCCTTGCGATATCTTCGCCCGCTTACTCGGCCAACGCGTGAGCGAACGTCTCGGGCAACAATTGGTGGTCGATAACCGCGCCGGCGCCGGTGGTGCGATTGGTCTGTCGCTAGTTGCTCAGGCGCCTGCCGACGGTTATACGATTGCCTGTGGGCAAGGTGGGAATATGTCAGTACTGCCGCATACGATGAAAAACATTCCCTACGATTCGCTGAAAGATTTCACTGCGGTGGCGCTGGTGGCGACCAACTATCTCGCATTGATCGCATCGCCCAATGCGCCCTTCAAGAACGTGGAAGAGTTGATCAAGTACCTGAAAGCCAATCCGGGAAAGGTATCCTTTGCCTCCAACGGCGAAGGCGCCTTCCTGCACATGGCTACCGAAATGCTGCGCGCGCAGGTGGGCTTCGAATATCTGCACGTGCCCTTTAAAGGCGTGGCGCAGATGGCGCAGGAATTGATGAGCGGGCGGGTGGATGCCGCTTTCAACGCCTTCACCGGCATTCTTCCCTTCGTCCAAGGTGGCAAGGTAAAACTGCTTGGCATCGCCAAAGCCACGCGGGCCGCCAACTACCCCGACTACCCCACCGTCGCGGAAACCGTGCCGGGCTTTTCTTCCGGGGGTTGGTTCGGCTTCGTCGCGCCGGCGAATGTGCCCAGGGACAACATTGCCGTCTTGAACCGGGAATTCAACGCAGCAATGAAAGTGCCGGAAATTCGCACCAAGCTCGAAGGCCTGGGCGTGGATGTGTGGACCGAGTCGCCCGAGTATTTCAATACGCTGATGAAAAGCGAATTCGACAAATACGGCAAGGTGGCGCGCGATATTGGACTAGTGCCGCAATAGCGCAAGCCAACGGCAATCGCTTAGCCGACAATCAGCGCGGCGTGCTGGCTTTGACCCTCGGTCATGCCACGATCCTTCATCCAATCGTAAGCGCGACCAAACAGATTCGGGTCGTAGTAATCGACATGCTTATAGTGAACGAACGCCCGTAGCAACTCGCGCGGCTGCAACGCGCCCTTGGCATGCGCCACAACGTGATGGGCGTATTTGTAAAAGTCGGCGTTGATGAGATCCACCGCTTGGTTCTCGGCGTCGTAGTAGGCCTTGCGCTGCTCCGCCGTGAGCTGGGGGGCCACCACTTCGCCACCACGATAAAACGATGCGGCGATGATGTGCGCGCCTTCCTTGAGGCCTAAACTGATGAAGGGCTCCATCACCGCCACCGCGCGATAGCGCCTGCTCTTCAATCCCTCCCAACGACTCTGCGGCAATCCGCCGTTTTCGATCTTGACGTGCTCGCGCCCGACCGCGCTCTCCAGCATCTGCAAAGTCGTGTAATGCGAGCCGGTGAGCTCCTGCACCACCACCGGCACATCGGACATATCGCGCGGCGTTTGCAGCGCATCGTCGAAACTTAAGATTGCCTGTGCCGCGACCGCCGCGCGCAGGGCCGCGATACTGCCGCCGCGCGTGCCACGCTCCAGGCGATCGATGCTCGCCCACTCGCACACGTTGTAGCTGTCTGCCGAACCGCATTCGAAAAGATTCTCCTTCAGCCTGGATAGAATTGGTTTTTCCGCGCTATCTTTCTCGCGATCAGCGTAGGTTGCTGAAAAGCTCACATCGAGCCCCGCCTTGGCGAAGAGACCTTCTTCGATGCCAACGATCACCGGCAAGTCGAATACCGGGTTATTGGGGGCAATCTTTACTATCGTGGCGGATGTCATGGCAGTATCCTTTCGTGTTATTGCGCAGTTTTGTCGGGTTGCAATGTGTCGGTTCGCAATGCGCCGGGTCACAATGTGTTCAGCGTAACGTACGATAAGCATACCGCAAGCGCCAGATCTTTCCCTGCGGTCCGATGCAATCTCTTGGCAAAGGAAATAAGAATGGACATCTTGATTCGCGCCAGCCTCGCGCTATGCATATTTTCCTGTGCTCTTTTCGCCGCGCCGTCAACCGCACAGAGCTATCCAAGTAAGCCCATCCGGCTGATCGTTCCCTTTCCACCCGGCGGCATTAACGACACTGTGGCTCGTCCGGTCGTCGAGCGCATGAAATCGGCGTTAGGCAACGTGGTGATCGAAAATCAAAGCGGCGCGGGTGGCGTGGTAGGCGCCAGCGCCGTGGCCAGAGCCAACGCCGATGGCTACACCCTCCTCATGGGAAGCGCCGGGACGCATGTGGTCGGGCCGCTCACCGTCGCCGTGCAACCCTATGAGCCACTCAAGGATTTTAGGTCGCTGAGCATCCTCGCGCTAAGCGGTATTGCCATTGCCGTTCATCCGTCCTTGCCGGTAAAAACGCTGAAAGAACTGGTGGACTTCGCCGGTACCCAGTCGCGCCCGCTTTCCTACGCCTCGGCCGGCATTGGCGCGGCCACGCACCTCGCGGGCGAACTCTTCAAATCGCTGGCGCGGGTGCCTGGCATCGCGCATGTTCCTTATAAAGGTGGCGCCCCCGCCATGGCCGATTTGCTGGGGGGGGCATGTGCCCATTGGCGTCATCAATATCAGCGGCCAAGTGTTCGACGTGCATCGCGCCGGGAAAATCCGCGTTCTCGCCGTGACAACGGAAAACCGCTCGAGTATCGCGCCGGAAATCGTCACGGCGCGAGAAACGATTCCTGGCATGGTCGCGATTAATTTCTTTGGACTTTTCGCCCCCGCAGCGACGCCCGCTCCCGTGGTCGAGAAACTGGTGTCGGCAATACAGACCGCCATGGCCGACAAAACCGTATTGGAACTGTTGGCCAAAGGCGGCCTGGAAATCTCGGCCGACAACACCCCGGAGAAGGCGCACCGCTTTGTCGAGGAAGAGATCGCCCGCTGGTCGCCGGTGATTAAATCGCTGGGGTTGAAGCTCGACTAAGCCCGATCAAAAACGATTGATCATGCAACGAGGCCTTTCCTCTCTCGTAATCCTCGTGTCGTGCCTGGGCTTGTTCGCGCCTCTCGGGCAGCAGGCCTGGTTGCATGCGAATTGGATGAATCTGGGGCTTGCGGGCGCGGGCTTCGCGATGTTGGGAGCGCTGGCATTCCGCGACCCCGCCACATCCTGGTGGCGCGATACACGCTCGCTCAATCTGTTGATGGTGATCGCCTATCTCATCCACCAGTTCGAGGAACATGGCATCGACGCGACCGGCGCCCACTATGCCTTCATGGCGGTGGCTAATTCTCAGATTGGCGGCTTGGTGGGCTGCGCACCGCAAAGCGAGTGCCCGCTCAATGCCGAGAATATTTTCTATGTGAATACCATTTTGGTGTGGTTGTTTCTATTGGCCGTGATGCTTGTCGACAACCGCCGCCACGTTTTTGCCAATCTTTGCGCACCGGCGTTGTTGCTGGTCAACGCCCTTGCGCATCTGCAAGCCGTCGCAGTCCATGGCGCGTACAACCCCGGGGTTCTGACGGCCATAGCTCTTTTCATTCCGCTTTCATTGCACCGCTACCGCGTGATGCTGCGCGATGAGGGGGTTGGCTATGGCTGGCTCACCGCAAGTCTCGTCTGGGCAATCCTGGGCCATGCCTTGTTGCTGGGATTCGCGGCACTCACTTATGTGAAGGAAATACTGCCGATTGCCTCCTATCCCCTTGCAATGGGCGCCTGGGCATTACTGCCGTTCTTGATTCGATTTGCAATAAGGCAAAAATTGGACGATTGATTAGCCAGCAATTAGACGATCATCTAACCAGCAATTGGACGCTTGCATAACCAGCAATTGGACGCTACTCTAAGCGGCAAATGGCCGAATCCACTTATCCTCGTAACATCCGGCGAGCGCTCAAGGTAGCCCTCGCCGACACCCCGGTGGTCGCCTTGCTTGGGGCCCGACAATCGGGCAAAAGTACGCTGGCACGAGCGTTGGCTCCCAAGCGCGCCTACGTTAGCTTGGACGAAGAGCCCATGCGGCGAACGGCGCGTGAAGATCCGGTTGGTTTCATCGCCGCACTTCCCGTGCGGGTAACGATAGATGAGATACAGCGCGCGCCAGATCTGCTGCTCGCGATAAAAGCGTCCGTGGACAAAGACCGGCGACCCGGTCGTTTCCTTCTCACCGGATCCGCCAATCTGTTACTGCTTCCCAAAGTCGGCGATTCGCTTGCGGGCCGCATCGAATTTGTTCACTTGCATCCCCTGACAGAAGCGGAGAAAGAGCGCCGTCCCGGCGCGCTGCTGCGCACATTCCTCGCCGGAGACCTCAAGCCCCGCATCGACGGGAAAAGTGCCGCAAAGTCTCTCCCGTTGTTGGAACGCCTGCTTCGCGGCGGATACCCCTCTGTGCAATCACGCTCACCGGAGCGATCACGCCAGTGGCATCGGCAATATTTACGCGCCGTTCTTGAGCGTGACGTCGCGGACATCGCGCGCATACGCGATGCCGCGCAACTGGGTCGGCTATTGGAGGTTCTTGCGCTGCGCTCGGCCAACCTCCTCAATCTGACGGCGCTGGGAGGGGAGTTGGACATGCGCCGGGAAACCGCCGATCAATACATTGGCATCCTGGAGCGCTTGTTCCTGTTGCGGCAACTGCCTGCCTGGCATCGTAACGAAACCAAACGTCTCATCAAGATGCCGAAGATTCATCTCGCCGATAGCGGCCTTGCCGCGACCCTCGCCGGACTGGAGGCTTCGGATTGGATCACCCGACGCGATCGTTTCGGTCACCTGCTGGAATCGTTCGTAGTACAGCAACTCATTGCCCAGGCGGGATGGACCGACCCGGACCTGCGCTTTTGGCACTATCGCGACAAAGATCAAGTCGAAGTGGACTTGGTCATCACGCGTGGGCGGCGCACCTGGGGAGTTGAGGTAAAAAGCGCCGCGACGCTAACGCCTTCGGATAGCAACGGGCTGCGGCGTCTCGCCGACCAGTGTGGGCAGGACTTTCAGGGAGGCATGGTGATGTACGCGGGTGCCAGCATCCTCCCCACCTCCGACAAACGCATCCTCGCGGTGCCGCTTTCGGAATTGTGGACAAGATAGCGATTAGTAGTGGAAATTGAATCGGGTGCTATGTAGGATTGGGGAAGGTTGCGTTTCCCTAATATGCCGGATTGAAACGTACCCAATCGCATCCTCGCAAACGCCTGCGTCAAGACCAACACCACAGAGGGAAATCATCATGGCATCCGTGTTGAATGAATTTCGAGAAGCAGTTCGCGATAAAACCTCATTGCGTGGCCGCGTTTCGCCCGAAGAGTGGCGGACGCGCGTCGATTTGGCTGCGGCGCATCGGCTGGCCATCTACGAGAGCTGGCAGGAGGGCTATAGCATTTTCAATCACTTGACGGCGCGCGTGCCGGGTGAGCCCGACATGATGCTAATCAAACCACACGATTTGTTGTTCTCCGAGATCACCGCGTCCAACTTGACGAAAATTTCGATCTCCGGCAAGCCCATGGGGTTCGATAAAAACATCAATGCCGCCGGTTGGGCGATTCACAGTGGCGTGTTTCAGGCGAGGCCCGATGTCAATGCCTCGATGCATGTGCACGGCCCGGAGGGCATGGCGATATCGGTATTGAAAGATGGCCTGATGATGGTGAATCAGGAAATCATGCGGTTTTATAACCGTATCGGTTATCACGATTTCGAGGGCGTCGCCGCGCCCGATGAGCGCGAACGCCTGGCGCGGGATCTGGGTAAGCACAGCGCGCTGATCCTGCGCAATCACGGTGTGCTGACGGTAGGGCCCACCATCGGCGCTGCGGTTCTCGACCTTGGGCTATTGATGCGCGGCGCGAAGGCGCAGTTGGCGTTTCTTGCCACCGGCAAGGAGATCATTCAACCATCGGCCGAGATTTGCGAGGAAACGGCGAAATTCTCCGAGCGCAGCAAGGAAGGCGCCACCTCCTGGCGCGCGGTGAAGCGCTACATCGATAGCAAAGACACGTCTTACGCTGAATAGGAAAAGGGGCCAGGCTCGAATTAGCAGTGGAGTGGTTTTTCAATAGGCGCTGCCACGGCTTTCATGGCAACAAATCGCGCAATTAATCGAGCCTGGCCCCTTTTCGTTTTCGCTATCGCTTCGATTTGAAAGAACTGCCCTGGCAAATCTTTTCAACCTCATCGCTCTTGTAGCCCAATTCTTCGAGCACCTCGCGAGTATGTTCCCCCAAACGCGGCGGCGCTCGCTTGTGGCCGGGCGCATCGTGCGCGTAGCGGAAACCCGCGTTAAGAATATTGACTTCTTCGTCGGCGATACCGGGTAGACGAATCGGAATTTTTACTTCACGTATGTCAGCGTGCGCTAGCGCTACGGCGTCCGACATATCACGCACCACCCCGGCGGCGACGCCGGCGTCGTTAAATAATTTCTCCCACTCTTCGGCAGGGCGCTTTAACAGTTCACCGGTGACCGCGAATTGCAAGGCCTCGCCATTCTTAAACCGCAGTGCGCGATCGGCAAAACGCGCATCGACCACAAGATCGGGGCGATTTATGACCCTACATAGCGCTTCGAACTGTTCCTGACGCACCGCGCCCAGGGTGAGTTCGCCCATTCCGGTTTTAAAGGTGTCGGCGGTGGGCGACATGCTGTAGCCGCGGTTGCCTTGTTTCTCCGGCTTATCTCCGGCGACCAGGTAAGGCCCAAGCATCGAAATCATCAACACCATGGAAGCATCGAACATCGCCACGTCGATGTATTGGCCTTCCTTGGTGCGCTCGCGCTGCAATAACGCGCACACCATGGAAAAAGCCGCGAGCAATCCCGTGTAGGTATCCACCACTGGAAAGCCAATACGCGTCGGCCCACTGCCCGGCTCACCGGATAGGTTCATCAAGCCCGACACGCTTTGAATAATCTGGTCGATGGCAGGATTGAATTTCAGCGGCCCGGTTTGACCGAAACCTGATACCGAGCAAAACACGATGTCGGGTTTGATTTTGCGGCAGGCGTCATAACCCAGGCCGAGGCGATCAATCACCCCAGGGCGAAAATTCTCCGCGACCACATCTGCTTTCGCGATTAAGCGGTGCGCAACCTCAATGTGGGTCTCATCTTTCAGGTTGAGCACGATGGAACGCTTACCGGCGTTCACCGACACAAACGAGGGCCCCATGCCGTCGGTGCTGCGCCCACCGTAATTGCGCATGGTGTCGCCTAGCCCCGATTCGATCTTGATGACATCCGCGCCCATCAAGGTGAGGAAGTTGGTGGCGATCGGGCCGGATAAGACGTGGGTGAAATCGACCACGCGATAACCCTTTAATACTTGCGCCAAATCCTACTCCTTAGATTGATTCTTTATTTCAATGAACGTCAATACTAGACTCGCAAAAATATTTCCCTAAAATATAAGGACTATTCCTGATCCGCCGCCTTGGGGTATGCGCCGGTGAATTTGGGCTTGCGCTTTTCATTGAAGGCGATTTTCGCCTCGCGGCCATCGGGCGTAAGACCCAAGTAGCGTTGCATGGGCGACCCGGCCTCCAGATGCGTGGTAAAGCCGGCCATGTCGAGCAATAGGTTGCTCGAGCTTTTGGTGTAGCGCAGCGCGAGGGGAGGCAATTCGGCCAAGGCATCGACGTAGTCAGCCACCGCAGCGTCGAACTCTGCCGCGGGCACGCTGCGATTGATCAACCCCCAGGATTCGGCCTGCGGCGCTGAAACGCGACGCCCGAGCAAGGCCATCTCCAGCGAACGTGCCCGCCCGATGGTATGTATATAAGCGACACCGCTTTGATTGCCGGCTTGAATTTCGCGCAATTGAAAAAAGGCCGTATCCACCGCCACCACCAGATCACAAGCCGTAGCCAGATACACGCCACCGCCAATCGCCGGACCATTGACCGCCGCCACCACCGGTTTGTAATTACGTTGAATACGCTGGCGCGCCGCCTGGTTCCAACGACCATAGGCATCGGCCATGCGTTGATCGGCATTGCGCG